>JAQWYY010000057.1 GCA_029253705.1 Luminiphilus sp.
ACCACGCTTTGCGAGTTGCTCCGCGGTGCCGGTCACCGACAATACCATCAATGGCCATTTCTAAAGCCTGATCGGCTTCCTTATCTAAGGTACCTGTCGCACCAACATGCACACTAACCACCCGACCCTGCGTCATCACTGAGCTCCCGCTTTCGTCACACTCACTAAGTTTTCTTTCTTCCATTGTAGCCGCCGCAGGCTGTTAAGGGCCTGGGGCGCCTGGATCATTCTCCAGCGAAAGCTCATGATCTTCAATGACCTGATACAGCGGGAAATCGACCCAGGTATCGTTGAGGTAATTGAGCTCAGGGACTTCTTCTTTAGGATCGACGATCAGGTTATACACAGATGGGTACGCCATTTCTTTGATGCCGTAACCATCTTCATCCATTTCCCGCAGCAGGATTTTCCAGTTACGCCACTTAGCACCAAACAACGTGTTTCCGATATAAATCACTAGCGAGTCTCGCGCCGACTGCTCTGACTTTCCTGTGAAGAAGTCAGATTGATCGACACCGTCTATGACCCGATCTGTAGGCACCTGCACACCGGCAAAACTCGCTAGGGTAGAGAACACATCCATTTGATGAACAATTTCATTGCTTACCCTGCCCGGTGGAATTTTGCCAGGCCAACGCACCAAAAACGGCACCCGTAGTGACCCTTCGTAGGGTGAAAACATGCCGCTACGCCAGGGGCCGGTAAAACCAAATGAGCGAGGCACACCCTCGCGCCCATTATCCGAAGTAAAGATAAAAATAGTGTCCTCGCGTATACCCAAGGCCTCCACGGTGTCCAGCAACTCACCCACGTAAACATCGGTCTGAGCGAGCACATCTGCAAAGCTGCCATGCCCGGTGCTTCCATAAAAGTCAGGATGGGGATCTACCGGTTCGTGGGTTTGGGTATAGGGTAAATACGCGAAAAAAGGTTTCCCCTCACCCACCATGCGCGTCATAAAATCTATTGCTTGATCGGTAATCTCGCGATCAATTATTGCTCTTTTCGCTCGATCATAAACAGCACCCGCCACCGGCTGCTCGCCTTTGGAGGCGGACATCACATGGGTAAATTTGGCGCTTGGATGGCTGTTGGGTTGAAAGCTATTACTGTCGGGCCAAAACGCACGGTCGGATGACCGCGGCAAACCTATCCATTCATCAAATCCTTGATCAGTGGGAAAACGTCCCTCGGTATCGCCGAGATGCCACTTACCAAAAATGCCCGTCCCATAACCCGCGTCGGACAAAAGCTCAGCGAGGGTGACTTCCCATTTAGTGATGCCGTACCAAACTCCTCTGGGTGGTTGGTTAGCGCGCTGCCGAGTTCTAATTCCGTATCGACCGGTCATTAGCGCCGAACGAGAGGGCGTGCACTCAGCCTCCACGTTGAAATTGGTGAGCTGCAATCCTTCCCTGGCAATGCTGTCGATACGCGGAGTAGGAGCGCCACGCATCACACCACCGCCGTATACGCCAATTTCTCCGTAGCCAAAATTATCCATCAATACGAGAACGACGTTAGCTTGTTTTTCTGCCCATGTAGCCATACTAAAAAAGACGAAAGCGCTCATAAAAAACGCCTTTAGGCACCGTATAAACATAACTCTCGCTCCTATTTCTTTGCAGTGTGCGGGGCCCGCTTGGCAGAGGTTTTTATTTTTCCCCAACCCTCAGTCATTAGCGCACTTGCTTTCGAGTATAACGCCAAACAAATAGACGTCAGGTAACCTAGCAACCGGCCCAACGAGATAAGACGCATTCAATTGTGGTATTAGCCAAGGCCATTAATTTTCCTGCTAAATTTACCCGGAGTTTGGCCTTCGCCCTTGCGCTACACCAGCTACCATTACCCCGCTTTTCAACAGGAGCATAGGAAGCCAGTAAAGCCTGATACAGAGCCTGGTCGAGAAACTTACCTAACTAGATGTAACTGCGTCTGTCGACCCGATAAGTAGCGCACTGCCTCACCGTCGTAAATGGCACTTTGCTCAAGTTTTATTTGCACGGGTTCATTATTCCATTCTGGGATGTTTACCGTGACACGACCTTCGATAGCGTAGCCCGTCATAGGGAAGAGTAACCAATCACCTCGCCCTGGGGTTGGCCCCTGGTTATCCCACATACCAATAGTGGGCCCCGGCCCATGCCCAAAAACACCCAATGGGTGGGTATAAATGGCATGTTCGATATTTTCATCCTGAAGCCGTTCTTGTGCGGCCGCTAAAATTTCGTTGCCGCTACGCCCCATCTTAAACTGTGATGTCAGGACGTCTTGCCACAAGTTTCCGGTTGCCATGGCTCGCACCAGCCCTGGGGGTGGTACTGTCTCATTCAACTTGAGCACATAGCCCATCTCCTGCGTATCTGTGCACAAACCTAGATAACAGAGCCCAACATCAGTATGCAGCAAATCACCACGCCGGATAATGGTTTGCGCATAACCGGCGCCCAAAAATGCGGCCGTGCCGTAATCTGCTCCCTGCCACTGCCGATTAACATCTGGTTGAAACCAAGGTGCAAGACCCGCCGCCTCAAAGCGCTCTCGAATAAACCAGGCGACCTCCCCCAGCGTGGTCACTCCGGGAGTAATGACACGCTCGCTGAAAGCCTCTGCAATCGTACTTCGTGCAATGGCCACGGCGCGCTGCCAAACCTCAATCTCTGCGGGGGTTCGTGTCTCTAACCACCGCACCACGAGATTTTCAGACGAAACCAATCGCGCCGATAAGTCGCTCCCCAGGGCATTTTCCAACTTTTTGTACAGCCCATGACTCAATCCGTCGGCAACAGGCCATGTATCACTCACATTAATAGCAATGCTGTCAGGGTCTCGCGCCTCAACCAACTCAGCTAAGCGCAGCCATTGAGCGTCAAGATCTCCCCCTTGCCAGGCAGGCTCGTACAGCTCACCTAGGGGGTAGCGGCTAATCGTGAGCCGCTCGACGCCCTGTTCGACACCCCTATCGTGAAAAAGCAGCATCGTTGTTCTACGTGCTGTAAATCGGGGTTTTGGCACGAGAGACAAAAAGGCGGGGTCATCGTTGTACTCTCGAGCAATCACTAACCAAAGATCAATATTCTGTTCCCGCATGAGTTTTGGAAGCAACTCATCGAGTCGCTCGGCCAGTAAACTGTTCTCAATGGCAGGTCGTTGCGCAAGAGGAGCGATCGATGGCTGTGCCTGCACATTTGGCAAATGTGCAGCGATAAGGAGACCAACTAGTAGTATTCGCAACACCTGCAAAATCTCCATCTTATAAACCGCCCACTGATTCCCAACAAAGCTGGCTAACATCTTAACCAGAACTTCTTCGTAAATTACCCTCGGTCGCGAGGTAATAAAAGCGCTTTTACAGCAGGATTGTCCAGCTCCCCTGGAGGGTTTTCTACCACAGTCGCTTTTTCACGTCAGTACTGGCAATACATGGCCGGTCTGATAGTTTAGGTCACGACGGATGGGCTCGATAAATCCGATACCTAACAATAAAAAAACGAACATTCGCCATTCGAAGCTGCACGTGGCTGCCGTAGTGTCCAGTGCAAGATCCGAGGTCAAAAGGAGATTTACCGTGTCGTTTGAGCCAGTGACCAGTGTCGAAACTTCTGGGTTTTATCGCGGATACAACCGCGGAATAGCCATCTCAGTGAAGATGATTATTGTGATTTTGGTGCTATGGACGGTGGCAACACCCAACGCAGCTGACACGCTCCTCAGTGTACAGGCTGCCACTATCAACTACTTCGGGGCCTGGTACATAGGTGCGACGGCTCTGTTCATGACCTTATGTATTGTTTTGGCGCTGTTACCGGGCACAGGGTCTCAGCGTTTAGGCACGCCAGATACCCGGCCAGAATTTAGCCGGTTCGCATGGTTCTCCATGATGTTTGGCGCAGGTATTGGTGTGGGAATGCTCACCTACTCCACTGCAGAACCTCTCTATCACTTTGGTAACAACCCCGATGTCATTATGGGAAATGCCGAAGCATTAACGGCAGGCAATGTTCGACCAGCTTACAAATGGACCTTGCTGCACTATGGTTTAACACCCTGGGCTTGTTATGCAGTTGTGGGCCTTTCTCTGGCTTACTTTTCTTACCGCCGTGGCATGCCGCTAACAATACGCTCGCCTTTCAGCGCCGTATTAGGCGAACGTGGCAACATCGTTTTAGGGGGGGTTGTTGATACCGCTGCCATTCTTGCGACCTTAATCGGCATTGCGGTTACGATTGGTTACGGCGTCACACAATTGGCTTTTGGGGCCCATCACATTACCCATTGGGCATGGATTATTCAGGAAAATGAGCCCACCACTCTGGGCCTAGGAGTTGCGGTAAGTATTATTGTGCTGGCGGCCATGATGTCAGCTCTCTCAGGTCTCGGCAGAGGCATTAAGTGGCTGTCCAATTTAAATATGGTGCTCTCTTGGCTTCTTCTGCTGATATTTTTAGTTTTTGGTGCCACTTGGTTTGCCGGAGAAGTTTTCATTCAAGGGATATATGACTACCTCGTAGCATTGCCTGCTATGTCATCAACGGTTTGGGCTGACTCGTCGACTCAGGAGGGGCTGGAGCTGGCGCAATGGCAATCTAATTGGACCATATTTTATTGGGCTTGGTGGATCGCCTTCACTCCATTTGTTGGGCTGTTTCTAGCCCGGGTATCTCGCGGCCGAACCCTGCGTGAATACGCCCTGGGAGCCATCATATTGCCATCACTGATGTGCTTTGCTTGGCTTTGTATAATCGGCGGTACAGCGCTGGATTTAGAGCTTTCAGGTATTGCTCAGGGAAGCATCTTGGACGCCGATCTGTCAGCGCAGTTGTTTGCCACCGTTGATGTGCTCTTTGAAGCTCCCTGGGCATTCCCAGTAACCTGCCTCTGTGTGCTGTTATTGCTGACCTACCTCATCACCTCTGCAGACTCAGCGGTACTAGTCGTAAACACCATCGTTTCCGGCGGCGTTGAGCAGGAACATGCCTCTCAGCACATTGTACTTTGGAGTTTACTTTTGGGGCTGGTCATCATCACACTATTAATGGCGGGGGGCTTGGAGGCACTGCGCTCCGTCATGATTATTGGCGCGCTGCCGTTTTCTGGTGTCATGTTCTTCATGATGCTGTCACTACTAGCCGCCATGTGGCGAGATCGCCATGGCATTTCGTCCCCTGATAAGCCCAAGGAAACTTGATGCTCCCAACTCCGCGCTATCGCAACAACCCACTCGCGACAACGCTGCAGCACCAGCCATTCTGCGAGAAATCACAGGCTCTCTACCTGTAGACTCGGGGGTTGCGTTGGTTTGACTATGAATAAAACAGTAACCGCCGTCTCATTTGACTTTTGGAGTCCACTACCTTGAGCTCACAAGGCACCACTATTGATCATCTTGTCATTGCCGTTTCGGACCTTGCTCAAGCGAGCAAGGATTACGGGCTTTTATTAGGTCGTGACCCCAGCTGGCGAGGCAGTCATCCCGACTATGGCACGGCCAACACATTGTTTAAGCTCGATAATACCTACATTGAATTATTGGCGGTTCAAGGGTCAGGCATGGGGGCTGATGCAGTTACGGCAATACTCCAATCAAAGCCAAACGTCCTCGGCGGGCTGGTGTTCGGCACCGAAGACAGCAGTGCATTTTTACAGCGTGCAAGGAGTGCCGGACTTGCGGCCAGCGATCCAGTCCCCAGCCATGGCATCGATGATTTGAGTGGTAATACACGTCACTGGAACAATTTATTTTGGGATCCTGCCGCTGCACGAGGTATTTTTTCCTTCTGTATATACCACGACCCCGAATCTTTCCTACCCCCAGCACCGGTCACTGCAGCGGCACCCATCACCGCTGTCGACCATGTGGTGGTCCAGACTAGAGACGCAAATGCCGCAAAACAATTTTACGGTGACCAACTGGGTATTCGCCTTGCGCTGGAGCAGGAAGTGCCGCAATGGGGAGGGACTCAGCTGTTTTTTCGCGCCAGTTCAATGAGTATCGAGGTCATCGCTTCAGAAAAATCTGAAGCCATGGACAGCCTTTGGGGACTGGCCCTGAAGACTACTGACATTGATGCGACACGTCAGCGTCTTCATGAAGCGGACATCGAAGTCTCTGAGGTGAGAGATGGGCGAAAACAAGACACCCGAGTTTGCACCGTGAAGTCTCATGCCCTAGACATACCAACACTGCTTATCGAGCATCCTCTCAAATAACAAAGGCAATAAGCTCGCCGCTCTAGCGAAAGTTTAAGGCACATCTCAAAGGGAACACCGGCTGATACAGCTCAATTACTGAGAACGACAGGAGGCGTCGGAGACAAAAAATCTGCCCGCTGGTAAGTCTTCCATACCATGCACGATATAATGGTGATCGACTCCGGCCTCAAGTTCGAATCTCTGCTTATCATCATCACAGCTTTTTTGGGTAATGTTGACTCGGGCAGTCTTTAGCGTGCCGTGATCTACCGTGTGAGCTGGCATGTGTACCATGCGAAGTTCGTATCGAAGTCCTGAAGGCACGACACTGACATCGGTGACCTCAGTATATTTGTCAATTTTCGAGGGAAGCGTGGGCATCAGCTCGGCTACCAGTGCCTCCAAGTACTCGCGATCTGTAGGCCTAAGCTCAACGGTTGGCTCCCTCGTTGAACTATCACAACCGAGCACGCCACCTATTAATAATGAGCACAGCACCCTCGACCCATGACCGCGCTTTGCCACAAAACGCGAGCAACCGGAACGACTGCGCAAGACATTAGCCAAAAATAAAGCTGCCGACATCACAGCACCTCAGGGTTTATTACCCATCAAGCATTCAAATAATCGCGCATCACAACCGGCTGGCTTATGAAAGTCTAGCCGCTACTGCACAGACAGTGAAACGCATCACTTTTTATTGGCATGGCTTGCACACTTTACTCTCCGGGCCACCTCACAGCACAAAACTGCCAGTGTTCACCCCGCTATTAGCCTAAAAGTTACAGCTCAAAAACGTCACCCCACGGCGCTTTTGGCGGTAGCGCAGCCCGAGCTTCAACGTTAAGCTCATTGGCGTTTGGGACACAGGATTACGGCCGTGTCGATTAGTGTTTTTGATTTATTTAAAGTTGGTATCGGACCTTCCAGTTCCCACACTGTAGGGCCCATGAATGCTGCACGTTTATTTGCCAAAACCCTCGAAGACACCGGACAGCTTACCCAATGTGCCCGGGTCACCGTAGAACTTTTTGGTTCCCTCGGTGCTACGGGAGCCGGTCACGGTTCACCCAAGGCTATTATTTTGGGGCTGTCTGGCGAATCCCCCGAGACAGTAAATATTGAGGAGATTGCTGCCCGTGTAGAGCGGGTTCGTGACTCAGGAAAAATTTATTTGCAGGGGTACCACGAGGTCGACTTTAACTATCGTGATGATCTCATCATGCACCGTACTGAAACACTGCCTTTTCACCCCAATGGGATGCGTTTCTCAGCCTTTAGTGAGAGCCATAACCCGCTGGCGAATCGTGTTTATTTTTCTGTAGGGGGCGGCTTTGTCGTCGACGAGACAGCAGATCAAACTGACATTATTGTTGATGATCCCACGCCCACGCCGTACCCCTTCACCAGCGCCGATCAATTGTTGGCCTTGTGTAAAGAGCACGGACTGTCAATCCCGGCCCTCATGATGCGTAACGAAGGTGCTTGGCGCAGCGAAGCTGAAATTCGTCAGGGATTACTGCAGCTTTGGAATGTCATGGATGCCTGTATCACTCGGGGCTGCAGCACTGAAGGGGTGATGCCGGGAGGTCTCAAGGTCAAACGCCGAGCAGCCCAACTCCATCGCCAGCTCAAGCGTCAAGGCGATTCTCTGGGCGATGAGTCCCTTAACACCATGGACTGGGTGACCCTCTATGCACTGGCCGTCAACGAGGAAAACGCCGGTGGAGGGCGCATTGTCACAGCACCGACTAACGGCGCGGCTGGCATACTCCCAGCAGTGCTGAAGTATTACCTCAGCCACTGCCAAGGCGCTAAGGATGAGGATATTTGCCGCTTTCTACTAACGGCAGGGGCCATTGGCACGTTGTATAAAATTAATGCCTCAATATCAGGGGCCGAGGTCGGTTGTCAGGGAGAAGTGGGATCTGCCTGTTCCATGGCGGCGGGGGCCCTTGCAGATGCTTTAGGCGGAACTCCTCAGCAAGTAGAGAATGCCGCAGAAATTGCCATGGAGCACAATCTTGGCCTGACCTGTGACCCCATCGGCGGGCTGGTTCAAGTGCCCTGTATTGAGCGCAATGCCATGGGAGCCATCAAAGCGATTAGCGCTGCCAGAATGGCCCTCAGGGGTGACGGGCAACACTTTGTATCCCTAGACCAAGTGATTCGTACCATGCGCGATACGGGACGTGACATGCAAGACAAATACAAAGAAACCGCCAGAGGCGGTTTAGCAATAAACGTACTTGAGATGCCGGTTAATTTGATCGAGTGCTGAACCTACTTGTTGCCCCGGGGAGACCCGTGCCGCGCAGCTTTTAGGCATAAATAATAAACTTTCCCTTTCCCTTTCATCCTCCCCGTCAGGCAATATTTTACGGGTCCGTTACGCGGTCACTTAGCCAAACTTTCAGCTGGTTTTGTAATTTTTCTTGTTCACCCATCTCGGCACCTAAGTGCATTTACACATGAATGACTTGGAGCTATTCCAGCTCCACTTTAAACTATTCTCCGCAGGCTCTTGGATAAGCCCTAGGGCACTGCGCAACCTGACTTTCATCAGCAACAGTAGTATCAGCCCATGCCATAGGGTTTCATTTTAAGCTTTTGCCAAAAAGCTTTAACGCGAAAGTGTAAGGAGTCTGTCCATGCAAGATAAAACCGAGGTCACCATTATCGGGGCCGGGTTGACTGGACTTGTCGCTGCCCGTGAGCTTGTCGCCGCCGGCATTCAGGTCACAATTCTGGAGGCCCGTGATCGTGTTGGCGGTCGAACATGGACCGTCCCTTTTGCCAACACCGGCCTTAATGTCGATCTTGGTGCGGAATGGGTCATTCCTCTGGCCCATCCCACAATGGTAGAGGAGCTTAAGCGCTACCAGTTACCGCTGATTGCTCCAGACGGCGCCAAAGACCTCGTCAGCTCACTTCCCCAAGACGTCAGCGTCGACTATGAGAACTTGCTCAAAAAAGTTGATGCAGACGCCGCGCATATCGACCCAAAAAGACCCGATTGGTATCGAACGGTGAACCACCTAGACGCATCGTTTTCAGACTACTTAAGTGGCCGTCCTGAGTGCGACGCTGCCAAAAATTTACTACTTGCAGACGGCTTCGCGTTACATGGAGCCGACCCCCATCGCTACAGCACCATCAATATGCTGCATGACGTTGCGGCCTTTGGCAGTGCCAAAGAAGCCTTTCAGGCGGATGAGCAGCGTATTGGTGGCGGCGCACAAGCCTTAGCTTTGGCTATTGCGAAAACCATGACCAAGGAAATACGCTTGGGCTGGCCAGTTCAACGGATCCAACAAACCTCTGAGGGCGTTGAGATTGCAGGTTCTACTGGAACGCTGCTCACACAGGCGCTTATCATCGCCCTTCCCGTCAATGTCCTATCATCAATCGATTTAAACGTTCAAATTGGCAGCGCCGCCCGCCGGGCCATTCAAGAGAAGCATCCGGGCGCCGCAGCAAAAGGCTGGGCTTCAGTCAGCTATTCTGAACCTATTCACTCCTCAGGATGGCCAAATGCTGTAGAGGTCTACAGCCGACAGGGCGCGTCAAAATCGGCGATTGCTACCTTCGCAGTTGCCGACCCCTGCCACGACAGTGCTCTGGAAAGATCCTGGGAAACCATCCGCTCGAGACACCCTAACCTTCGATGGCACAACGAATTTTTGTCCCATGACTGGCTAAAGGATCCGCTGGCACAGGGGACATGGTTATCTGCCGCACCCGCACAACACGAGGGCTGGCATCAGCTCGCAGACAACCCTCCCCCGGTTATTTTTGCAGGTGGCGATGTCTCAAGACGTTGGTATGGATGGATGGAGGGCGCCGTCACCTCAGGACGTGATAGCGCTCAGCGCACCCATGCTTATCTTACCCGGACACCGGTAGCACCTGCAGTGGGCTAACCATTCAGGGGCTCTGACCCACTTTGAAACGCCTCGGAAAAATGTCTCAACCCACTCCCAGCTAAACCACACTTCCGTGAGGTCACCTCACATTGCGGCTTGACGGTAGTATGCCGACACCAGGAGCGACCAGCCTTTTGATGATAGATCCTGAGACCCTTGCTGCTGCTTCATTAGAGACCGCTGCAGTCGCTCAAGATTACCTCGTCGAGACCTCTCGCTCGAAGCTGGCTTTAGGGTGCAGCCATCGAAATCTATAATAAACACCTCATCGTCTCGCAATAAAATATTGCTAGCGTTCAAGTCGGTATGATTGACCCCGTTATCGTGGAACAGCGCTATCGTTCTACCCACTGATTGCCACTGCGTCCCCTTAACGGCTTCATTTTCTACTAGGCGCTGAAGCGACGTTACGTTCTCAAGACGTTCCAGAATAATAGCCCCTGTGTAGCGCCAACTAGAGCGCTGAGCCAATGCTGCAACAGGCTTTGGTACCGGCAGCCCGCGCGCCTGCAAAGATTGAAGCAGCCTAAACTCTCTAAACATGCGAGTGCGCTCGTATCCAGTAAAGACGTACGATTTCTCGGACAGCTTTCGAATAAAGCCACCACGGTAATAAGGCTTCAATAGCCAGCGTTGGCCCTCGTACTCGACGAAATGTGCAGCACCACGACCATCGGAAATAGCCTCCCGGCTCGACCAAAAACAACTGTCAAATATAGCGGGGGTTGGATCAGCCACGCAGGCTGCGTCGAACAGAATTTTCCCAGAGTCCGTGTTAATTATTTCGGCTTTCATGTCACTCGCACTCACATTACCGGCCGTCATAAGCAGCCTCACTTTCAAGGGGTGGCTAAAACACCGCGTTCCGCTCCAAGCCTAACTGAGCGTACACTAGGCGCCTTGTGATTTCGAAGGCCACGCAAATCAATGGCGAACTGTTTAACAAAATTTCTCCAAGTGTCGTTGGAGTGCTACCGTCAGTCTCTAGCACACGAGGCAAAAAGTGAGGCTAAAACCAGGAGCAAGGCTGCGCCATGGTAAAACCGAAGAGACGCCGAATAGGCCTGATTCGCCTGTCTGCCATTGGTGACGTTTGCCATGCGGTTGCAACGGTTCAAGCCATACAGCGTCACGCGCCAGAAGATGAAATTACTTGGATCATCGGCCGCACTGAAGCCGCACTTATTTCCGATTTACCCGGAATAAACTTCATTATATTTGACAAGAAATTGGGGCTGACCGGATTCAGGAATGTGCTCAAGGCGATTCCTGAGCCCTTCGATGTATTACTGCACATGCAGGTTTCTTTTCGGGCCAACCTATTAGCGGTTGTTGTGCCGGCAAAAGTGAAGTGGGGATTTCCCACACACCTATCAAAAGAGCTGCACGGTTTGGCAGTAAACCGGCGAGCCGCCATGCCGGGTAAGCCTCATGTACTTGAGGGCTTTCAACATTTTGCCTATGCCCTAGGCGTTCCGCCTTTTGAGCCCACATGGGCCATTCCTATTCCCCAAGAAGATCATCTCTGGGTAGGGGAGCGTCTCGCTCAACACCAGCCTTATGCCGTGATTGCACCCTCTGCCAGTAATCCGGAACGCAACTGGTTAATCGATCGCTATGTGGCACTTGCCGAACATCTCCAAACCCGAGGCTATGCCGTAGTACTCACCGCCTCACCAGCGGAAGCTGAGATCATGTTAGCCCAAGAAATCGCCGCCTCAGCAAGCTGCAATGTGATTAACCTTGCTGGCCAAACAAGCCTAAAGCAGTTGCTGGCGGTCGTTGCAAAGGCTGGTCTCGTCATAGCACCTGACAGTGGTACCGCCCACATGGCTGTCACACAAAATACCCCAACAATAGGGCTCTATGCCCACAGCAATCCGCAGCGAACGGGACCCTATCAATATCAGAGCCTGACCATTGATGCCTATCACAAAAATGTCGAGCGCCTTAAGCAAAAATCAACAGCGACCCTAAAGTGGGGTACTCGACTCAAGGGTGCGCATTTAATGGAGGATATATCGCTGTCACAGGTCCTTAGCAAAGTCGATGAGGTGTTGCACACCCTGCAGCTAAGCGATGACCGTAATATCTAGCGCCAATGCAGTGAAAAGCTAGGCGCGGCCAGAGTCCCTCTCGATCACCCAAAGGTAGGCCTCTTTCATAAACGCATAAAAGGACTCAACCGTTGCTTGCACGAGGCCTCGCCAACCCGACAAGATCAATCCGCGAAAAACATAAACTTTGATGAACGTGATCGGAAAAATAAACACCAACTTCACACCGCTAAAGCGTTTACCTGCAAGAAATTTATCCTGCGCCCGTAGCCTCGCGTAATGCACGTGTTTGGTCGCGTAAACCTCTAGATCGTTATACCCCCAGTGAATCAGTGTGTGCTGAGTCGTGACTTGCCGACCCTCCCCCTGAATGTTTTCGTGAACCCGCCGATCACTTGGATAGCGAACGAGTGACTTTTTAAAGGCGCGGGTAATGCTCCGTTTACGAGATCTGGGATGCATAGGAGCGCCCATGAATATGTCTTCAATACGCAGGCGGATAAGGTCCCATTGATTTGAGGCAATCAATGCCTTGAGTTCTTCTAACAGCAAAGGCGGCACAACTTCGTCGCCATCGAGATTTAAACACCATTCGTTACGGCATAAGCCCATGGCGAAGGCTTTCTGCTGAGAAAACCCCTCCCAATCGTGGTGTAACACTTGAGCACCTTCACGACGGGCAATCGCCACTGTGTCATCGGTTGAACCGGAATCAACGACAATAACCTCATCGAAATCAGCGACACTTTGAACCGTAGCAGCGATGGTGTCTGCCTCATTCAAGGTAACAATAAATACGCTGACTTTGGTCATTGGGTGTTGCTCCCAGATGCCCCTAATCTCCCCACAGCGGCGCAGGCACAGAAACCCATAACGTTACCAATCACAGAGGGCTCTCATGGGTTAAGGCGGTGCTGCGCTGTAAAACCACAAGCCCCGCGTATTTATTGAAGGCATATTGCCCCAGTACAAGAGCCAACAAAAAACCTCTCCAGCCATCCAAACAGCCCAATCGAAGCAGGTACTGCTGAATGAAGTCAGTAAAAAATCGTAGGCTTGCATAAGCGAGAGAACTGCGTTTGCCCGATTTGAATTTATCGGCAGCACTGAGCGCCGCATACTGAATGTGCTTTTCCTGAAGGTGGCGATAATCACGCCAACTGTAGTGAATTAATTTGGTGCTCAAACAGCAAACTTTTTCAATGGGTAGGATCAAGGTCTCGTGAACCGCAGCATCCTTAAAGCGCGCCCCATTTTTAAAGAACAGCTTCCCCTGAGGCGATGCATAACGACCAAAGTTAACCGCTTTGCCAAATAAAATCGTTTGCCAGGGTATTTTGACCAAGGTCTCTGGAATGACATCGCGACTTAAAAATAGATCAATCTCGGCCTGCAGCTCCGGTGTAATCTCCTCATCAGCATCGATATTGAGTACCCATTCGTGCTGACAATAGGTCAATGCCCGATTGCGCTGCGCCCCAAAGCCGGGCCAATCTGTGCAATGAACCTCTGCACCACATCGTTCGGCAATTTCCACCGTATTGTCAGAACTACCGCTATCTAAAATAACCAGTTGATCTACCCACCCCGCGAGTCCTTTTAGACAGCGATCGAGTCGGTCACCTTCGTTGCAGACAATGAGAAAACAGGAGAGCTTGTGTTTACGCATGAATCACTCAACTATGAAAAGCCTGTAAAACTTTGCAGTGGCCTAAAACCAAGGCTCGCTTAAAGATGCCAAGCAGACGTCGCATCAAAGCACGCTACATTGCTGATTACTATCGCCCCTGAACCACTCGCCCGCAAGGATAATAAAGATAACGACCTTGCGCCCCGAGCTCTGATCACTATCCCCACCGCATATAGCTTGCCCGAAATGCATCAGATAACCTTTACGCCCACGTGTTTTCCGTGAATCACTCAATGGTACCGGGCCCATTCATTTTGGCGTCATTTCTTAAGACCAAGGCGACCTACGAGCCGGGTTGAGTATACTGCGCGCTGGCAGTGCTTCGATGGTGACATTTAAATGCGCCGAATATACGGTCTGTTAACGTTGCTCCTACTACCCGTGTTTTGGGTCGGCTTGCTGTGGTTATCGATAAAGCAACCGGGGTATCGCAAACATTTTTCGCGAAGGCTGGGGTGGAATCTGCCCACGCCGGAACCCTCCAGTAAACAACGGGTGTGGATTCATGCTGTCAGTGTTGGCGAAACTCTGGCAATCGCACCTCTGGTTGAAATGCTCCTTAACAGCCGTTCTGATTGTGATGTGCTTGTGACATCGACAACACCAACCGGCGTACAACAGGTGCAGCGGCTGTTTGATGATAGGGTGCAAAGCACCTGGTTTCCGTTTGACAGTCGCGGAGCCATTACCCGATTTCTTAACCACTGGCAGCCCTGCGTCCTAATACTCGTAGAAACAGAGTTGTGGCCCGAACTCATCCATCAGTGCGACTCACGTGGCATTAAAACGTTGTTATTGAATGCTCGGCTATCTGAACGCTCCTGCAAGCGCTATGGTCGTTTGGGACGCTTGGTCAGAGATGCTGTAGAAAGTTTTGATCATATTGCCTGCCAGCACGTGTCCGACGCCCAACATTTTCAAGCCTTAGGTGTCTCAGCTAACCACTTATCTGTTGCGGGTTCTCTCAAATTTGACATGCCAAAACTGGAACTCGAACAACAGCGGGATAAACTCGCTTTAGACCTAGGTACCCGAGGGTCCGGGCGTCCCATCCTACTAGCCGCCAGCACCCATTCAGGAGAAGACCTGTTGGTGCTCAATGCATTTCTCAAAGTTCGCAAAAAACACCCCAGCGCTTTACTTTGGCTGGCGCCAAGGCACCCCAAACGCTGCGACGCCATTTTAGCGCTCATAACGGCTGCCAAACTCACTGCGATTACACGATCTTCCGGGCACACTATGGGGGACTCCACCGAGATTCTATTGATCGATACACTTGGAGAATTACCTGCCTTTATGGGGCTGGCATCTGCAGTATTTGTAGGAGGCAGCCTGGTTGACCATGGTGGGCACAACCCCCTGGAAGCGCTCGTGTTTGGAAAACCCGTGATCTCGGGCCAGTTCACCACCAACTTTGCGAACGTCTACCACGCCCTAGAAGCCGAAAATTTAGTCACCGTGATCGACAACGAAAATGCATTGGCAGAAGCGCTTAGCCAATCGTTGACCTTAGAGTGCCGAGAACGGTATTCCCTCGAGGGGCCCCGCTTTGTCGATCAGCACCGTGGCGCCCTAAAGGCCCAGTATGCGGTCGTTGAAACCGCACTGAATCACTCGCAGCTACTACAAAGCGCCGCGCATCAGCCGCCGGTGAAGTGAGGTGACCGTTTCTCAAGGAAAGCTTCAACCGCTTCCCGATGATCTCGTGACTGGTGCGCACCGCCTTGGTTATTAGCCGCGGTATTCAGGGCCTCGCTGAGCGTTTGATTACAGGCCTGACGTAACATTTTTCG
The DNA here is from genome assembly GCA_029253705.1 of Luminiphilus sp. Lineage (GTDB taxonomy): Bacteria > Pseudomonadota > Gammaproteobacteria > Pseudomonadales > Halieaceae > Luminiphilus. Next base: position 15,662 of record JAQWYY010000057.1, read on the forward strand.
CGCTAAACCCACAGCACCTGGAGGATTCGCAGCGATCCGTTGCGCTAAGGCGTGGCAAGTAGGCAGGAGCTCTTGAGGCGTTACGACTCGTGACACTAAACCCCAAGCCAACGCAGTTTCTGCGTCAATTTTGTCACCCGTCAACGCCATTTCGGCAGCGCGAGAAAAGCCCACAATACGGGGTAATAACCAGGCGCCTCCGTCACCAGGAATTAAACCCAGTTTCACGAAACTCTCTGCAAAAACCGCCGATGTGGAGGCAACACGCAGGTCGCACATGCAGGTCAAATCACAGCCTGCTCCAATCGCAGCTCCATTTACGGCCGCAATCACCGGCACCCCCAGAGCTTCAATGGCTAGCGGGATACGCTGAATACCCTTTCGATAATTGTCGGCTGTCACTTCTGGCGTGTCACCAATCAAGCTTTCGGGCCCAGCTTGCATTTGTCGTAGATCACCCCCAGAACAAAAAGCTTTCCCTGCACCTGTTAGAATAACGACGCGCACCGATGGATCGGCGTCAGCAGCCTCGAGAGCATTGACGAGTGCATCTACCATAGTCAAATCAGTAATGGGATTACGTCGATCGGGACGATTTAAGGTCAGCGTTAAAATTGCGCCGTCCTGCTCAGTCAAAATATCCATCGCAGTATTCACTCGCAGGGTTATTGTTGGGTCATTGAGTTTATCCTAGGAAAAAGCCAACAAGGTATGGCTGCCTTGAACAAAAAAACTGCACTGAGGCCTTTTGAAGTTCTGCCCAATAACTCGTCAATACTCCCAAACAATGCGCCAAAAATATTACGTCTCAGGCGCGGTGTGGCTCGATCAACTCAGCCGCATACCAATTAAGCATTTGAATTTTTTTCTCGAGCGAGTGATCAAGCTCTAATTCGTACACGTTGCGAAAGGCTATAACAACGTCTGTCACGCCCAATGCCTCCAACTCGCCGATGCCTTCTGGGGTGAACGCATTTTGACCTGTGGTGAAAATTTTAAAAGCCTTATGCGCAGTGCCGTATTCCTCTCGCCACTGATTAAGCTTTGTGATGTAGTGGGTCAACTGCGCCATATCGGCCCCAGCACACATCCAGCCATCACCGACACGGGCAGCCCGCTTCAGCGCCGGATCCGAGTGTCCCCCCATTAAGATCGGTGTTGGTGCAGTAGGGGCGGGGCACATTTTATTGGCAGGCATATTATGCAGCTCACCTTCGAAACTAAAAAAATCACCACTTTCCAAGCCTCTCAAGATCGCCAGCTGTTCGTCAAACCGTTTACCCCGGCGCTCCCAGGGAACATCACAAACGGCAAAATCTTCTTCCCAAGGGCTAATACCCACGCCGAAGTCGAACCGATTCTCGGACAGCTGCTGAATACTTTGCACCTGCTTCGCCACCACGGGTGCCTGGCGCACTGCCAGCTTGTACACAAAAGTCGCAAAGCGAATAGTATCGGTGACTGCCGCCATTGCTGAGACCGCTATCAGACTCTCAAGAAACGGAACGCTTTCAAGAAACTCCCGGCTGCCATCTTTGTTGTAGGGATACTTCGAGCTGCACTCTTGGGGATAACAAATACTGTCAGGAATCGTGATGCCGTCATAACCTGCGGCCTCTGCCGCCTTGGCCAAGGGTAGGTAATGATCGGCATCGCTCATTCCCACTTGGTAGCTAAATCGCATTAAAACCTCCTCATTACTTTTGTCAGTCGTTGCTCTGGGACGTGCACGCACTCAAGAATGAAAAGCGTGTGGCAACCAATGAACAAATACGACGCAATATTTGCTATTAGATGACCTATGTACGCAGCACATCGCCATGAAGACTGCTCCGAAATCGAAGGTCACGACTCCCCTATGGCTACTGGCTATTTACTACACCGTTGTGAATTGCAATCTCAACCGCATCGGCCGCGAGCATGCCCAATCGATTTAAATTCAAGAATCCATGGGTGCCCGTGCCCGCAGCAAAAAGCGTGTCGCCATCATATAGCGTATGGGCCGGCCGAATTGCCCTTGATAGCCCGTCATGGGCCATCTGTGCCACCTTAAGTGCTTCACTTTTAGTCAGCGTGGCATTTGTAATAACGGCACCAATGGTCGTATTGGACCCGGGAAAATCACCCGAAGCGCTGTAATTTTTCGCCTCCCGAAGCGACGTAGGTGCGGTACTAGCTCCCACCAATCGGCCGTCACGACTAAACACTTCGCCGTAAGGGTTCACTGCCACAATCGCCGCCACACAGAAGCCATCGGCTAAAGCAATGCAATGAACCCCCAGACCAGATGCTGACGCATATTCACGGCCATATATCTTTCCCAGCGTAGCCCCACATCCTGCACCCACGGCGCCTGTTTCAATGCGCCGCCCGGTTGCTGCCTGCGCTGCTTTTCGCCCCATTAGCACGTCGGGACGAGCGCTGGCACTGCCCACACCAAGATCAAACAATACAGCCCCAGTCACAATAGGCACCTTCACAATACCCGTATCAAAGCCAACGCCACTCGCTTCAAGTACTTGAGCAACACCGCTCATTGCATCTAGCCCCCAAACACTGCCTCCTGATAAGACAATGGCATGAACCTTGTCGATCAGATTTTCTGGCTTCAGCAAATCTGTTTCTCGAGTGCCGGGGGCCGCACCTCGCACATCTACCGCCGCTACCGCGCCTGCATCAAAGCGCAGTACCGTTACCCCAGTTTTACCCACAGGATCACTGGCTTGACCACAGGTAAAACCCTCTAGCGCCTCCAAATCGAAATAGCTTGGCATTGGCAAACCTCTTCTGTTGTGTCGCACCTAAAAAACTTATGCCGTCGCCAACTTTCCAGACTCAAGTAACTCGCCAACCTGACCCTCGGTAAAACCCAGCTCTGTCATTACTTCGATACTGTGTTCACCCAAAGACGGCGAGGGTTCAGCCAACGAACTGTCAATACCCGCAAACTGGATTGGCGGCGCTGGACTGGTGAGTAGGCCCAAGTTCTCGGTGACATAGGTTTCAAGGAGACCCAGCGCCTCTACTTGGGCATTTTTAGAAACACTATCTCGCGATTCACAGGGTGCACTGGGGATATCGGCGGCCTCAAAGGCCGACATAATTTCATCGACCGTTAAGTGACGCATGCCGTCTTTAAGAACACTGGAAAACTCCCCAAGATGCATAAAACGAGATGCAACGGTGGCAAATCGAGGATCGGATCTGAGCTCTTCACGGCCCACCAGTGTTAGCACCGCCTCCCAGTGTTGGTCCATTAATATAGACGCTGCCACAGCGCCATCTGACCCCTGAATCGTCTGGTAGCTTTCAGATATAGGCGGCATTTGAAGCGCATCACTATCGTGCAAGGTCCGGTGCATCATGCCGTCAGGCCACATAAAAGCCAGACAGGCATGCAGCATTGAAATATCAATATGCTGACCCTCCCCAGTCGAATGTCGCGCCAGTAGTGCCGCAGTCACCGCTTGGGCCGTTGTATACGCGGTAACCTTGTCACACATCAGCATGCGAACGAATGCAAACTCATCATCGCCGCCCTGCAATCCAGTGATACCCGCTATTCCCTGAATAACGTGATCATAAGCGGGGCGATCGCGCAAAGGGCCCCGAGTGCCAAAACCTGTCACAGCAACGTTTATAAGGCGAGGGTTGAGTGCTCTTAATGTGTCGCTACCTAGGCCCAGTTGTGTCATGACACCGGGCCTATAATTATTTAGGAAAACGTCTGCACGGGTCGCCAAGCGCTTTACCGCTTCAACGCCCATTTTATGCTTAAGATTAATAGCGAGTGAGCGCTTACCGCGGTTGCAATTGTGAAACAGGGCCGAGGTTCCATTTTTCTGGCTACCGAGTTTGCGCATGGGGTCGCCACCCCGAACCGGCTCCACTTTAATTACCTGAGCGCCCTGAGAGCGCAGCGTCATGGCAGCTAGTGAGCAAGTAACCATTGTGGAAAGTTCAACAATTTGAACTCCTGCCAGAGGCTGCTCGGCGGAAGGCGTGTTAGACATCGTATTAAGACTCAACGAAAAGTAAAACGAAGACTAATTGCGTCTGAACCAGGGTTCAGTGTTTGCGTGCTGCCATTGGACATGTGATCAATCGTCAGAGAAATGGCCGCGTTTTCGTTGATATTAAAGCCCGCACCAATTAGGGAGCGAAAGTGCAAAGATCCGCCGAGCTCGGTATCTCCGGCATGGTAGAAGCCGGGCATAAAACTGCCCTCTATGAAAAATCGACGTCCAATTCGGTACTTGCCTGCGACACCCGCACCAGCCCAAGCATCACTGTCGTCATCGAGGCGTCCGGCAATCGCAATGTTGGCCGAAAATTTACCCGCGGTTGCAAACTCCTGCCAATGATATTCGACAATGCCACCGATCCCATCGGTTTCCGTATCGGTGGTCACACCAGAGACCCAGTCACCTCTCGTCGCGGGGGCGCTGCAAACAAAAAGCAGTAGCATTCCAATTTTCACTAAGGACTGCCAGGAAAAATCACCAGACTGAAGCAACAACATAAAATCCTCTCCGATCGAATTAAGTTACTGTCCCTCTTTTCCCCTTCAACCCACGGCTGTCGAAAATTGATGCCTTAGTTTTAACCAGTGGCCTGCCTTACCTTACCGAATCCACAGACTGCTTCAAGCTCGCTGGCTATCAGCTGTCTTTCATCGCTGCCGAACGCTAAGCGTCAAACCGCAAAGCCTAGTCAGGGGTAAATCAGCTAGACTTTTATCTGAGATAAATGGGCAAAAAACCAGCCCGCAACCCCCCCAGCCACCCCCTGCATCAGCAAACCAAAAACACTCCTGACGGCAGCGAAGCCAATCAACCCCAAGGTTGCCTCCAAAATCAAATGAATAGCGATCAGAGCCACAAAGCCAGCCAGCGCGTAAATAAAACGACGAGGTAAACCCAGTCGACGGTGTAATTGTCCCGCCACCGGCAGTGCAACAAGCAAGGCAATTGCTACTAACGGCAAATACGAGCCCAGTAATCCTAGCCAATCAAACCAAACCGCCGCTAAGACGTCAGTGGCAGAAACCGGCATAGCCATGTTCATGAGTCCGGCCATGATCATAACCGTCGAAAAGGCGCTGGCTAGCAAGTACGCCATTAGGGTGGCTGGAAAGTAAGCGGCAATGGCACGCACAAGCGGCTCCTTATTTATCGCACTGCAAATTTTGCACTGCGAAGGGTTATAGTTAGGCCCCTCAGGCTAAAAACTTTTGTTCAAGGACGCACCATGCCTTCTAGATACAACTTCGTCAAAACCATTCTTATAAGTGCAACGATGCTAGCAGCATTGCCCTTGGAAGCTGCTGACTACCAAGTTAACACCATTACCGACACGCTAGAACAGCCCTGGTCGATTGCAGAGCTGCCCGAGGGTAATGGCTTCCTAATCACTGAAAAGGCTGGTCGCCTTTTACATGTCGATCATAGTGGCAATGCCACCACAATTGACGGCACCCCCGCAGTGTTTTTTAAAAGCCAGGGTGGCTTGTTAGACGTTGCCCTCGATCCCGAGTTCGCCAGCAACCAGCAACTCTATCTCTCTTATTCCGGAGGTGATGCGAACACAAACCGCACCACCGTTATGCGCGCCAAGCTTTCTTCAGACCTCTTGTCTGATTCAGAAATCATTTTGGAAGTTCAGCCCAGCAAGAAAAAGGCAGCGCATTTTGGCGGTAAATTAGCTTTCCTACCCGATGGCACCTTGCTGCTCAGTGTTGGTGAGGGTTTTGAGTATCGAGAGCAGGCGCAAAGTCTAAACAGCGAATTAGGCAAGCTGCTGAGAATTAATCGTGACGGCAGCGCACCCACTAGCAACCCTTTTCCACAAGTTGCACCGCGGGTTTACAGCTACGGACACAGGAACCCTCAAGGGCTGGTGGTCGACCCAGAGGACGGGACTATCTGGATGGCGGAGCATGGGCCTAAAGGTGGGGACGAACTCAATCGTATTATCCCCGGTACCAACTATGGCTGGCCCGCAATTACTTACGGCTTAGATTATTCGGGGGCGATTATTTCGCCCTACACTGAAGCCGAAGGCATGGCCCAGCCGGTAATGTACTGGGTGCCCAGTATCGCGACATCGGGCCTTGCCATTTATCGAGGCAAGGCTTTTACAGGATGGGATGGCTCTCTGCTTACCGGAGCGTTAGTTGATCAAAAGCTCTATCGACTGTCGCCTGAGGGCAATGGCTTTGTCCAGAGCGAGCCCTTTCCCGAAGTGACGGGGCGAGTGCGCGATGTCCGTGTTTTAAGTGATGGCAGCATTGCGGTCCTGACTGATGAAGGCACCTTTTTCCACATTACATCTACACCCCTAGAAAAAACTGCAGCCGTCGAGTAACTCAAAACGGCGCTTGCTGGCCACCAAGGAACCCAAAATGATAGAGCAATCACTAACACTGCCTTGTGGGGCAACGTTAAATAATCGTATCTGCAAAGCTGCAATGACCGAAGGGCTGGCCGGGTCAACCGGGGTCCCGGGGGCTGCGTTGAATCAACTGTATGGGATCTGGAGCGATGGTGGAGCAGGGTTATTACTCTCAGGTAACGTGCAAATTGACCGCGACCATTT
>JAQWYY010000061.1 GCA_029253705.1 Luminiphilus sp.
GGCCACACCAAAGGTTTGCGGGATTTACCTGATGGCATACCGATTGCGGGAATTGCCGGTGATCAGCAGGCTGCGCTGTTCGGTCAGGCTTGTTTCAAGCCGGGCGATGCAAAATGCACCTTTGGCACAGGCTCTTTCATTCTTATGAATACAGGCAGCAGCCGGCTGAAGTCTGAAGCGGGGTTGTTGACAACAATTGGTTGGCAGTTGGGGCGTGACGGGCCCGTCACTTATGCCTTAGAAGGTGGAGCCTTTGTTTGCGGAGCTGCAGTACAGTGGCTGCGAGATGAGCTCGGTATTATTAAAACGGCGCCGGAGGTAGAGGCGCTGGCCAAGACTGTAGAGAGTAGCGGGGGAGTGGAATTTGTGCCTGCACTTGCAGGATTGGGGGCTCCTCATTGGGACCCTGAGGCTCGGGGTATGATCTCAGGGCTTACCCGAGGTAGTGGTCGCGGGCATATCGCGAGAGCAACCCTTGATGCTATGGCACTGCAGAACGCCGATATTTTGAATTTAATGGAGTCTGAGCTAGGCGCTAAGATGAAGTTGCTGAGAGTTGATGGTGGCGCTGCCGCAAACAACCTTTTGATGCAATTGCAGGCAGATTATTTGGGCAAAAAAATTACGCGGCCTGAGGTTGTTGAGACCACCGTGGCCGGGGCCTGTTTTCTCGCGGGTTTAGGGGTAGGTCTGTGGCAGTCAACTGCTGAGATTGCCAAAATTTGGCGAGTGGACTGCGAATTTAAGGTGGCGCTGTCGTCCAAAAAAAGATTGGAGCGCCGCCAGTTATGGCAGGTCGCGATCGCGCGCACGCAACAGCAGGGTTGACCTGTGGCGAAGCTTATACAATTTCCGGGAAAACGGAGTAAGCCCGATCAAACGCTATGCCGTAACGGACACCATAAGTGGGTAGTGGTTAAGTCAGATCCTTTTGCCGTGCGCCGCGGGGAACTAATTACGCGATTTCGCTGTCAGCGGTGCGGGAAAGAGAAAACCAAGGCACAATAAAAGTGGCAGGGATCAGCATTGTGCCAGCAGATGCTAACTGAGCGACCTTTCTTTTCCTAAGCCTGAAAATTCTGCCCGATTAAGTGAGGTGTTAGTCTAGATGGCGCCGGTTTAGTGCCAGCAAGTTCGAACCGTTAGCCGATGTCATAAGGCAAGGGGGTCGCTCGCCACAGGAGGAAGCAATTTTTACCACTGCTTTGTCTCAAGAAAGCTTCGAGTTTTGTTTTGAGTAAAGCACCCGAATGAGGTCGTTAAGAGGGCGAATGCGTCGCGGCGAGCCATGGATCAAGGTCGAGATTCCCTGAGGGTAAGATTAGCGAAAGTTAATTCTTTGTCATTTGAAATTACGGAGGAACAGGCTTTGGTGGTCAATCGCAGTTCTCTAAACACATTGTTATTTTGTCTATGCTTTTTCGCGGCTTATGGGAATGCCACCTCTGAGCCCACGAAGTCCCATGCGATATTAGTACCAGGGTCCGGCGAATATTCTCGGCCATTAGTAAACTTAGCTTCGCAAGCTCAGCCTTATTTTGATCAGGGGTTGCGTTTGGCATGGGCATTTTACTTTCCTGAGTCGATTGCCTCGTACCGAGAGGCATCACGAATAGACCCCACTCATCCCATGCCCTATTGGGGCATTGCCCATGCTGCGGGCCCTAATCCAAACTCGCGTTATGCACAGATGCCAGACGACCCAAATGGTATTGGCAAAGCTGCAATTAACACGGCTCTTAGTTATATCGAACGTGCTGGAGAGGTTGAGTCGGAGCTAATTCAGGCCCTGGCAATATTTTACGATGACACGGAGATTCCCGATCCCGCAGCTAGAGACCGCGCATACCTAGCGGCTATGCGTAATCTTAATCAGCGATACCCACTCGATCCAGATATCGCGGCGCTCTATGCTGCCAGCTACATGTCGATTCGCCGCTGGGACTACTGGGCTAGCACTGGTGAGCCCAAGGGCGAAACACTTCAGGTGGCAGAAGCACTGGAGAAAGTTATTGAAAGCGATCAGGGGCACCCAGGTGTTCTTCATTTGCACATTCATCTAATCGAAGCCTCCCGGCGTCCTGAGCGAGCGATGGTGTCGGCTAATGCGCTTGAGGCGACGGTCCCTATTGCTGGGCACGTCGTTCACATGCCGGCACATATTTTTATTCGAGTAGGAGATTACGAAAGGGCTATTGCCAGTAACCGTCGGTCATTGGCGGTAGATAAAGAGTTTGCGGCGATCTGGGGTGACCGCCCGCTTCCCAATAAGGGTACCTACAACTTATCCCATCGAGTGCATGCCGGCCACGCTCTAGACTTTATTCGCTTTGCAGCCACCATGCAGGGAAACTTTGCAACGGCTAACGCCTCAGCTTGGGAAATGGCAAACCAAATATCCCCTGCCGCAGCCACGATGGGCCGCGCTCAAAAACGCCGTGCGGCACCCTGGCTGGTACTGAAAATTTTTGGACGTTGGGATGACCTGCTGGCTCTGGCTCCGCCTGAGAAGACAACACCATACCTCTCTGGTATTTGGTCCTATGTGCAAGGCAGTGCGTGGTTAGCAAAGGGTGAGTTTGAGTCGGCAAGGGCCGAGCTTGCGACGCTTGAGTCTCTTGCGACTGAGTCGAGTAGTGAGGGTAATCGCGCGGGAGCAACCGCGACAACGGAAATCCTTGCGCTAGCAGCCTATGGATTGCGAGGTGAGATACAACTGGCGATGGGTGATCTGAAGGGGGCTATTGGATCTTTTGAGGCTGGGGTAGCCGTGGAAGATACGAATAATTATACCGAACCACCAGACTGGCCGCAGTCGATGCGCCTCTATCTTGGCTCAGCATTGTTGCGGGCCGGAAGGTTTGAGGCGGCGCAAAAGGTTTTTGAGCGGGATCTAGAGTGGAACCAAAACAACGGTTGGGCATTGTTTGGGCTGGCTCAGGCATTGCGGGCCCAAAATCAATCAGAGGCAGCGGAGGTCACCGCCACTCAATGGCAAAAGGCATGGGCAAGCGCAGATCTAGAGCTCAATCAAGCTGTTGTCCTCGATTGAGCTAAAAGAGCTGCAGCTTCTGGGCATCACGCTTTGGCCACGCGCCATTGGGGCAGGTGGTGAGCGGTGCTCATTACCAATAACCCTGCAAATATGCCAAGATTTTTGACGAAATTTTGCACTTCATGGCCTTGGTCGGTCTCTGGGTAGATATTCCAGAAGTCGTGCATTCCCAAGTTAATCAAGATGGTCATGCCGGCGAACATTAGAGCGACCTCTTTAATCCGGAAGCCTGCGATAAGGCACAGTCCACCTAAGATCTGCAGTCCCGTAGTGACAGGCAGGAGAACGTCGACCATGGGAATGTTGTGCAGCGTCATATAATCAAGCATGGCCTGATAGCTGGTAATTTTGGATATGCCGGGCATCAAAAAATAGAGCCCAAGAAGACATCGTCCAAGTGTGATTGCTAGCTTTTCCATTGCAGCGTGTCCTTTTATTTTTATGCCGGCGGTTGCTGAGGCAGTCTCGAATCATACACTGATTGCAATATCCACAGGCATTGCGGTACTTGCAATGTTGTCGCATTAGCAACAGTACAAGAAGTTTGCCCCGCAGCGAGCAAAGAGCGCACAGCTTGGCAGGTCAGAACCACATTTCACTTTAGTTACGGCGCGAGTCTAGGAGAGCAAAAAGCTGTGGCACTCTTGGTGGTTTTTATCATGGGCGCGAAGGCTGACTTTGTTAAGGTTTTGCCGTACCCAATGTTGCCGGCCAACGGACCACCCTGGGACTAGAACCACCCCCTTTAGGGGGTTGGCTAATACCCAATGAAGGAGTATTTTTAGCCTGAAATTACGTTGCTACTGGGGCAAGCCATGACTGCCATGATTTATCCAACAACTAACCCTTCGGCTACTGAAGTCATGGTGGTATCACGTGGCGAAGGCCCTTACATTTATGATCAGGCGGGAAAACAATACCTCGAAGGTATGGCAGGTCTGTGGTGCACCTCGCTGGGCTACGGCAATCAGGAGATCATCGAAACTGCCACCCGTCAAATGGAGCAGCTTAGCTTTAGCCACATGTTCAGTGGCAAAACTCATCCCTCTGCGATTGAGCTTGCCGATAAGCTTGCGGCGATGTCACCCATAGAGGATGCGCGAGTTTTTTTGGGTGCTTCAGGTTCCGATGCCAACGATACCTTAGTCAAGCTGATCCGATATTATGCGGTTGCCAGTGGTCAACCCGAGCGGGTGAAGATCATTGCACGGGACAAGGGGTACCACGGCGTATCTCTCGCCTCTGCTGCGTTGACGGGTTTGCCGGCAAATCACACCCACTTTCAGTTACCCTTTGACGCCCTAGGTGTTTTGAGGACGGGTGCACCCCATTACTACCGTTGTGCTGAGCCTGGTGAGACGGAAGCAGACTTTGTGGCAAGGCGCGCCAGAGAGCTCGAGACGCTGATTGTGGCTGAAGGTCCGGAGACTATTGCGGCTATGATTGCGGAGCCGGTTAATGGTGCTGGTGGAGTCATCATACCTCCCGAGGGCTATTTCGAGGCGATACAGGGAGTCCTTGATAGATACGGCATTATGCTTTGGGACGACGAGGTTATTTGTGGGTTCGGGCGTCTGGGCGCTGCCTTTGGCGCCGAAAAGCTCAACATGAAGCCGAAAATGATGGCTTGTGCCAAGGCGTTGACCTCGGCCTATGTGCCTCTGTCAGCGGCTATTGTGGCGGGAGATATCGCCGATGCTATTGCAGGCCCTGCGTCAGATATGGGGGTTTTTGGCCATGGCTATACCTATAGTGGTCACCCACTTGGCTGTGCTGTTGCGAGCAAGGTTCTCGATATTTATGTGCGGGACAGACTTTTTGAGCACGCTGCAACGCTGGGAGTTTATATGGCGAAGCGGTTGTCCGAATTTTCGGATCATCCGTTAGTGGGCGAGGTGTCGGCCATTGGGTTATTGGGGGCTTTGGAACTGGTCGCCAATAAAAACACTAAACAGTCCTTTGAAGGAATGAAAGTTGCGCAGTTCTGTGCAAAGGCCGCGGAGGATAATGGTCTTATTATTCGCCCCCTAGGGGGAAATCGGATGGCACTGTGCCCGCCGCTGATTATTCAAGAAGTACACGTTGATGAAATCATGGATAAATTGGGGCGGGCGCTAGACAGCACCCTCGATTTTGTAACTGCAGAAGGCCTGACTGTTTAACCGCTTTGCAGCAATGCAAGGCAAAATCTGTTGTGGCTATCGAGCCAATGGTGGGTGAGTGTCATGCCCCCTGCTGCGGCGAGGTCTCGGATGCTATTCATGGTGAATTTGTGAGAGTGTTCGGTTCTGATGATGGCGCCCTCGGAAAACTTCAGAGTCTGATCGCCAATGGTTACTGACTGCGTGGATTGCGCCACAAGCTCCATTTCAATGCGCCGCATTTCGCTGTTGTAGCGGGCTTGGTGCCGCCACGCTTTGGGCTCAAAATTAGACCCTGTTCGGGCATTAACGACGGCGAGCATATTGCGATTAAATGCTGCGGTGACTCCCGCAGCATCGTCGTAGGCACGTTGTAAAGTCGCACTGTCTTTGTGCAGATCGACACCCAGCAAGATCCCTCCTTGGGTGCCGACGACTTCTGCCAACTGCCTTATGAAGTCCTGCTGTGCGTCGGGATCAAAATTGCCTAGTGTCGACCCTGGGTAAAAAACAATTCGTCGTCCCTCGGGAATATCTTCAAGAAAGGTCCAGCTCTGAGTGAAGTCTGCGGCGATGGCCGTCACTGCCAGATTGGGGTGTTCCAGCGCGATATTAGCAGCCGCTGCCCAAAGAAAGTCTCCTGCAATATCGATGGGGATGAACGCACTGGGTGCGGCTTGCGTGAGCAGTGGGCGGACTTTGCTACAGTTGCCGCTTCCGGGTTCAATAATAATGTCACCGCTGCCAAGCGCTTGCGCTATTTCTGCCAAATGCCGATCAAAAATTTCTGCCTCAGATCGCGTCAGGTAATACTCGGGTAACGCAGTAATCTCCTCAAAAAGTTCGGAACCTCGAGAGTCATAAAAATACTTAGGCGAGAGTCGTGGCAGTTCCTCACTTAATGACGCTACAACTTCTAAGGTTTCGTCTATGAGTGGACGTTCTGTTTGGATAAACCTGAGGTTTGATGGCGAGTTCTTCGTAACGCTGGAGATCGAGATCATAGATTATTAGCCGTTTTGGCAAGTCGCAGGCCGGTAAATTGCCAGCGGTCCGCTGGATAAAAAAAGTTCCTGTAGTGGAGTCGTTGTTGGGGCTCCGGGGTCGCAAAAGAGCTGCCACGCAGTACCCATTGGCTGCTCATGAACTTCCCGTTGTATTCGCCCACCGCGCCCTTGTCGGGTCGGTAGCCGGGATAGGGACCGTAGGCGGATTGTGTCCATTGCCAGACACTGCCAAACCATCCTGGTTGGCACTTAGCTGCAGCTAAAGCGGCGGGTCTTGCTTGCTGGGTTTGCGCAGACGCAGCGTGCTCCCATTCAAATTCTGTCGGTAGCCGGCAGCCCGCCCATCGAGCATAAGCCTGGGCCTCGTAGCCTGAGATGTGACAAATGGGCGCGTTAAGATCGAGGGGTTGAACGCCCTGTAGGCCAAAGATCCGGTCTTGATCAAGCCAGTGCAAGGGGCGTTGCCACTGCTCCCGATTCACCGTGTCCCAGCCGTCAGATAGCCACCACTGGGGATCGCTATACCCGCCAGCCGCAATAAATTGCTGATACTCACCGTTGGTCACTAGGCGATCGGCAATGTCAAAGGGTTCGAGAAAATGACGGTGTCGAGGCTGTTCATTGTCGAATGAAAACCCTTTGGCACTGGCCCCAACCTCAACCAACCCACCGTCAAATGCGAGCCATACTATCGGATTGACATTAGGAGCTGCGGTTACTGGCGCTGCACTGTATAGAGGATGGCTTGGGTTGAGCGAAAAACTGTAGAGCAGGTCCGTTAGTAACAGCTCTTGATGTTGCATCTCATGTTGGATGCCTAGATCAAGGAGCTGTAGTTGGGCCGAATTAAAGTGATTAGCGCTAAGGCCCAGTAAAATTTGTTGGTTAACCTGATCTCGCCATGTGCAAACGTCACTCAAGGTGGGACGGCTCAAAATGCCTCGGTCAGCCCTAGCGTGGGGTTGTCCAATACCGTTGTAATAAGAGTTAAACAACGTATTCCAACTTTCTGGGATGCTGGGTTCTAGCCCTAGGGGTTTGAGCAAGAACGTCGAAAAAAACCAAGTGGTATGGGCCAAGTGCCATTTTGGAGGGCTTGCAAAAGGCGCGCCCTGTACCATGTGATCTTCCGCGGATAAGTTTCTGCACAGGCTTAGCGAGTCGCCACGACAGCGGCTAAAGGCCTCAATGCGTGCGTTTTGCTCCTGTGGGTCGACAGTTTTGGACGCGCCTTGGATCACTAATGGTGGTCTCCGGTATTCCGCGCATCGACTTCGTTATCGCCTCCCGCGGGTATAAAATTATAGTCTAAGACACACGCTGGTCGAGGTCACCTCAGCGTGCCAACGTCGACAAAAAAATCTCCGATTACGGGCCGGTTCCATAAGGGTGGGGGCCCTGAGCACGAGGCCGATTAGCTTTATTGGTCTAGCCCGCCCATCAGCATGTATTTAATTTCCAAATAGTCGTCGATGCCATATTTCGAGCCCTCGCGTCCGGACCCTGATTCCTTGATGCCGCCGAAGGGTGCCATTTCGTTGGAAATAATGCCTTCGTTGATGCCCACTATGCCGTATTCGAGGGCCTCTGCAACTCGCCAAACTCGCCCAATGTCTCGAGTGTAAAAGTAGCTCGCCAGGCCAAATTCAGTATCGTTGGCGAGTTGAATGGCTTCAGCTTCAGTTTCAAAAGTGATTATCGGTGCGACGGGGCCAAAAATTTCATTGCGGAAAACCGGCATGTCGGAGCGAATTCCAGTAAGAATCGTGGGTTGATAAAAGCATCCACCTAGGTCACTGGGTGCGCCCCCAAGGGCAACCTTGGCACCAGCGGCTACAGACTCTTGCACCAACTTATCTACATCAGCCACGGCCTTGGCGTTAACCAGAGGGCCGAGATCAACGCCATCATCAAGACCGTTGCCGAGTTTTAGCGCTTCTGTAGCTGCGATTAGCTTGGCTGTAAATTCCTCAGCGATATCAGCCTGCACCAATATGCGATTTGAACACACGCAGGTCTGACCACTGTTGCGGTACTTGGAGATTAATGCACCCTGCACAGCGCTATCAATGTCAGCATCATCGAAGACTATGAAGGGAGCGTTACCCCCAAGCTCCATAGAGGTTTTTTTCAGCGTGGGTACACACTGCGCTTCCAGCATTTTTCCGACCGGTGTCGATCCTGTGAAGGAAAGCTTGCGGACCGTGGGGTTGCTAGTTAGCTCTTCGCCAATGTCCGAGGAACTTCCAGCCAGAACGTTCAGCACGCCCGGGGGGATGGCCGCTTGGTGAGCTAATTCAGCAAGTGCAAGGGCTGAAAGGGGGGTTTCACTGGCAGGTTTAATGACGATGGTGCAGCCTGCGGCTAAAGCAGGGGCTGCCTTACGCGTTATCATTGCGTTGGGAAAGTTCCATGGAGTGATGGAGGCACAAACACCCACGGGTTGTTTGATGCAGACAATCCTTTTGTCACTGCTAGGAGCGGGAATGATATCGCCGTCTACACGCTTTGCCTGTTCGGCATACCACTCAATATACGATGCCCCATAAGCAACCTCGCCTCGAGATTCTGCGACGGTCTTGCCTTGCTCCAAGGTCATAATTTGGGCGAGATCTTCCTGATTCTCCATAATCAATTCGAACCACCGGCGCATAATTTGAGCGCGCTGCTTGGCGGGAAGCTGACGCCACGAGACCATTGCAATTTCAGCCGCCTCAATGGCGCGCCGTGTTTCAGCAGCTCCAGCTTTGGCAACATCGGTAAGCAGGTCTCCCGTTGCTGGGTTTGTCACTGGCAGTCGAGCGCCACTATCCGCCCCAACCCATTCACCATTGATATAGGCCTCGGTGCGCAACAGCATTGGGTTGGATAGATTAATGGTCATGGTGGTACTCCTCGCCGGTGGCTTAATTGAATTGCGGCCAAATTAAATGGGTTGTTGGGCTGCGTGGGCGTAGCCTAACAGCTATAGCATTGGGAAAAAGCTCCCCTTTGGCGGTGTTTTATTGGCACGCCTTTATGGCCGTTGGAAGGTATCGCCGACTCACCTGATTTTATAGGAGTTAGCAAAGAAATAGGGCTATGTTAAGACCTGCGGCAGCCTCAAGGGAACTTCGCATTCAGTTAGAATTTAGGGCCTTAATCCGGGCAGTGGAATTATTTACGAGCATCTGACCGATCGTGTTCTCAGCCGATGTTTGCGCATTAGGCTGCGCATTTGGTCGTAACTTAAACTTAATAATTGGGCGGCGGCTTTTTGGCTTTGGTTGGATTTTTTTAAAGCACTGACCAACCAGTCATATTCAATGTCATGCAGTTGCTGGCGTAAATCAGCTGGCCAAACTCGATCTTTAGATTTGGTCATTTCCGTTTCCGCAGTGGGTGCCGAGGTGCTGTGCTCATCTCGTCGGTTGGCGGTCTCTGAGTGATCACTTTGGTTGAAGGTATGGAAAGGATTAATGACCACAGATTGAACAGGGGTTTCTTGATCTCCCCAGCGGTAGACAGATCGCTCCACGACATTTTTCAACTCTCTAATATTCCCAGGCCAGCTATGAGTCTTCAGGGATTTTAAAGCCGTTTCGCTAAAGCCTTGAAAAAAAGGCCACCCAAGCTCAGCGACCATTTTCACAGCGAAATGCTGAGCGAGCTCGGTGATGTCGTCTTGTCGCTCGCGCAGCGGTGGCAGGCGCACGACATCAAAAGTCATTCGATCCAATAAATCCCATCGAAACTCTCCTGCATCGGCCAGCTTGGGTAAGTCGGCATTGGTTGCCGCTATGATGCGTACATCCACCTGCAGTGTTTTGCTGCCTCCCACGCGTTCGAATTCGCCATATTCGATGAGTCGCAATAGCTTTTCTTGCAAACGGAGTGACATTGTGCCGACTTCGTCGAGAAATAGGGTGCCCTTATCCGCCCGTTCAAATCGTCCTATATGCTGCTTAGTGGCACCGGTAAATGCGCCAGCCTCGTGCCCAAAGAGCTCGCTTTCGAGCAGGGTCTCTGTAATGGCGCCGCAATTGATTTTGACAAAGACGCTTGACCATCTTGGTGATAAAAAGTGAAGGCGTTCTGCGGCTAACTCTTTGCCGGTGCCCCTTTCACCAAGAATTAACACGGGCCGGTCAATCGTTGCCAGAGAAGATAAGTGGTCTAACGCCGCCATTAACGCCGAGGACTGGCCGATCATGTTTTGCTGAATTGTATTCATGGGTTAAATATACCTTAATACGTGTAAAAAACCTGTAATTAAGGTCTAAAAAACCTAATTTATAAATTATAGGACTTCGACGACAGGCCTAAATTCTTAAGCTGCTGATTTAATTTAATAAAATAATTTTGGCACATAGATCGCAACTGACAGGGTGAAGGCGCCGGAGTGGCCGGTTCTTCGAAGGGCGGGATGCCCTAACTACCAACGTATTAAGGATAGGAAAAACATGGACGCTATCGACGAACGCTTCGCGGTTTATACAGTAATCATTCTCATCTGCAGTGCAGTAGGTGCTTTGGTTGGTGGTTTTGCTGCTGCCTTAACTCTCGCACTCATTGTTTCTGGTGTTGAGTTGGCCTACTGGTTTGGGCGAGTCATTGAAGGCACCGACCACTCTGGCGCCGAAAGTTAAAACGGGAGAATCATCATGGGCATTTTTTCACGTATGTCAGACATCGTTAACTCCAACATCAATGCGCTGTTAGACAGCGCAGAAGATCCAGAGAAAATGATTCGGCTGATTATTCAGGAAATGGAAGACACCTTGGTTGAAGTGCGCAGCTCTTCTGCACGGGTACTGGCTGATCGTAAAACTGCTGAACGAAAACTTTTACGGATTACACAAGAAGTCGGTGACTGGGAAGAAAAAGCTAAGCTGGCGATCAGCAAAGGACGAGAAGATCTCGCCAGGGCAGCGCTGCAAGAAAAGCGTGCGATTGAAGAAGAGCTGGAGGTTAGCGGTGCAGAGCTGCAGTCAGCGGATGAGCATATCGAACAGCTCAACAGTGAGGTTGGCCAGCTGCAGCAAAAGTTATCGGATGCTAAAGCTAAGCAAAAGGCGATATTGATGCGCTCGCAGACGGTGCATTCGCGGATGGCTGTGAAACGGCAGATTCATCGCAGTGAGCTGGACGAGGCTTTTAACAAGTTTGATAAGTTCGAGCGCAGGATGGACAACTTAGAGGGGGAGCTCGATGCCATGGATCTAGGGCGTGAGGGTGGCCTGGCAGCAGAAATCGACGCTTTGCGCGACGACGATGCTCTCAACGAGGAGCTTGAAGCACTCAAACGCTCCATGCAGGGCAACACGTCTACAAAGGCTGAAAATGTCGATGGCAGTGCTTCTTAAGCCTTGGGGGTGAAAGCCCAGCGCTGGGTGATTACACTGGCAACTTAATGCAATAGGGCAGGGAGCCACCGCATGAATGTTTTTGAATTGATGTTTGTACCGATGGTGCTTTTTATGGTGGTCGTAGCGCCTATCTGGATAACGATGCACTACCGAAGCTTGAACAGATCTAGTCGTAGCCTGAGTGAGGACGATCGACAGTCACTCGATGAAATGTTGGCAACGGTCGATAAGTTGAGTCAGCGAATAGTGTCACTGGAGTCGATCCTGGATGCGGATCACCCTAATTGGCGCGAATCTGAAAAATCTAGGAGTCAGTAATGCGCAAGGATAAGCGAGACAGTTTTGGAAGGCGTCGTAAACGTGGTTGGGGTATGGACTTATATCGCAATTCGTCTGAGGGACTCATTGGTGGTGTCTGTGCGGGATTAGCTGACCACTGGGGCGTGGCAACTTGGATGGTACGCCTCGCAGCCATCGCGTTGCTTTTATTCACCGGGTCTTTGGCGTTTTGGGGCTATATCGTCGCCTGGATAGTTTTGTCGCCGCGGCCAACGCGCTGGGAGGATGGTGT
Organism: Luminiphilus sp.; assembly: GCA_029253705.1. Lineage (GTDB taxonomy): Bacteria > Pseudomonadota > Gammaproteobacteria > Pseudomonadales > Halieaceae > Luminiphilus. Next base: position 12,123 of record JAQWYY010000061.1, read on the forward strand.
CGGTGATGTCGAAGTGGAAATGGAGTACGACGAAGATCGTCATACTTATCGTAAAAAGACGGTATTTCATTATCCCGATTCACCGACAGATCGAGTTCGTAAGGCCCAGCAACGGCTCGATGAGGCGCTGGGACGGGTTCAATCCATGGAGCGTTACGTCACGTCTAGGCGCTACGACTTAAATCGCGAGTTTTCCAAGCTGTAATGAAAAGTTGCGGTGCGCTCGAGATTCCTTGGGCGCTGTTTTTTTTCACATGAAGGTAGCTGATTGGTTGTGAACCTACTGTCGTTCTGAGTGCGTATGTTCCACGTTATTTAAGAGATTCTATCTTCGCTGTATGCAAACCTTTACTGAACTATCTGCCGCAAGTACGGGTGGTACCCGTCCTTTGATCGTATTCGCCCATGCCAATGGATACCCTCCGGAAAGTTATCGTCAACTCTTGGCGCCCTTACTGGCTCACTTTCGAGTCCTGACAGTAGAGCATCGTCCGTTGTGGGCAGAAGGGGCCGCGCCGCGCACGCTTGATTGGCAAGTTTATGCTTCAGACTTGCTAACAACACTCGAACGCGAAGTCGATGAGCCGGTGTTCCTTTTGGGGCATTCCATGGGAGCAACCCTTGGTATGCTCACAGCATTGCGCGCGCCACATCTGTTCCGCGGAATTGTGGCTTTGGACCCCGTGCTCTTGCCATTTAAATATTGGGCTGTGGGGCAGCTCATGCGTGTTATGGGTAAAGAATTGCCCATGATCAAAAGTGCGCTTAGGCGCCCGCACAGTTTCACCAGTCTTCAGGCGGCCCAAGAGTTTTACCGGAGCAAGCGGCCTTTCCGTCGAATTTCAGATGAGGTGCTCGCTGATTATGTGCATGCTGGCCATGTTGAGCGAGCGAGCGGTGACGTGGAATTGCGTTGGTCGGGAGCTTGGGAGGCGTGCGTTTATCGCTCGGCACCCATGATGTACCACCGCCTGCGTCGCTTAAATTTGCCTGCTTTGGCTGTCGTAGGCCGCGATAGTGATGTTTTTGCCGCGGACAGTTTGGATATCTGGAACCAAATGAAGAGTAGTCGGGGGGTTCACGAGGTTGACGGCGGGCACTTGGTTCCCCTAGAAAATCCGCAGGTTTGCGCTAACTATGTGACAGAGTTCATTCAACAGGAATGCGGCGATCTCTGACAGCACCTCATGCGTACGAGATGCTTAAAGTTTTGTGCCCAGCCAGCAGACCTGCCTATACTGGTTGGGCTCTGTAATGTAGACGGTGTGAGATGAGGAAAACTCATGAGTAAAATATTGATTGTTGCTGGCCTCGAGGACAAGTGTGCGGCAACCTCCAGAGGTTTACAGCTTGCCGAGCTTATGGATTTGCAGGCTGAGGTGGTGGCATTTGCATATACCAACCTCAAGCGTCTAAAGCTCGATAAAAGCGGCACAACTGACGTCAAGGAGCGGCTGCTAAATCAACGTCGCGAGGCAGTCAATACACAACTTGACCGGCTCGCCGGGCCGGAGCACCGAGTAAAGGTGAGCGTCATCTGGTCCGAGGATGTTCATTCCTGGATTATTAAGCGGGCTGCAGGAGACTACGCTGCGGTTGTTAAGGCGCGTCACGCATCTGAATCGATGGGCTACACCTCTACCGACTGGCATTTGCTGCGCGAGTGTGAGGCGCCTGTGCTTCTGGTCAGCCGGCAGAAGTGGAAAAAAGGCAGTGCCATTTTGGCCACGGTAGATCTTGAGGCTACGGCTAAAGCCAAGCAGTCCCTAAATGCAGACGTTATTACGGCGGCTCGTCATTATGCAGAGATGTTGCAAGTCGATTTGTCGGTATTGTGTGTCATCGACGTGCCGACTTTGCTGGTGGACCTCGATCTGATTAATGCTAAAACCTATGCGAAGGATCGGATGAACGAGTTGCAGCCCGCCTTGGCAGCGCTGGCCAAAAAAACTGGTTTGCCACTGTCCAAGTTCAAGCTCAAGCGAGGGCCCGTAGCACAGACAATCGTGTCCGAAGCGGCCGAGTCAAAGGCTCAATTGGTCGTTATGGGTACTGTGGGTCGCCGCGGTGTGCGGGCGCAGTTACTGGGTAATACCGCTGAAGAAGCGCTGCAGCTTTTGAAAACCGATACCTTAACGTTGAAGCCTTGAATTGGTGCTGACGTGCGCTCATGATCGCAATTGATGAGTAGTGCCTTATGACTTCTTAATAACGGGTGGCGCCAATAACTTATGAGTCAAACACCCATTGACGAACTTTTGGCTGACCTCGGTGAGCCAGATACCTTCCCCAGGGAGCTTAGCTGGCTCAGTTTTAACGCCCGTGTTTTACAGGAAGCTCAAGATAAAAAAGTGCCCTTGATTCAGCGAGTGCGCTACCTGGGAATTTTCTCCAATAATCTTGATGAATTTTTCAGGGTGCGGGTTGCTGAGGTTCGGCGTTTAATCTCTCTGTCCAACGGTAAAGGTCGGCAGCGTGCTGAAAAATTGCTGGCGGCGATCCAATACCGTGTGCTGACACTGCAGCAAGAATTTGAAGCCGTTTATGTAAAGTTGCTGAGAGAACTCACTCGGAAGGGCGTTTACCTCATCAATGAAACTCAATTGCAGGAAGGTCAGCTGGAATTTGTGGAAGCTTTTTTCCACAGCAAAGTAAAGCCAGAACTTGAACCCATCCTGCTAAGAGATGATCAGCCTATCCCTCATTTGACTGATGAATCGCTCTACCTTGCGGTTGATATTGAAACGACATCAGGGCCCCAATATGCGCTGCTTGAGGTTCCTACGCAGAGATTGGGACGCTTCATTGAGGTTCCCGGCCGTAAGCGCGGCAAGGGCAGCAAGGGCAGCAAGGGCAGAGTATTCATAGTGCTCGATAACATTATCAGAGCGTGTTTACCTCAGGTGTTTCGTGGTGTCTTTGAAATTGAATCTGTTTCGGCCTACTGCTTTAAGTTTTCTAGGGACGCTGAGCTTGAAATTGACACCAGTATTAACGAGAGCTTGATAGCGAAGATGGCGTCGGGCCTTAAACAACGTCGCAGAGCAGACGCCGTGCGCTTTGTATTTGATGAAAAGATGCCAAAGCGGATGCTGGACTACCTGCGCAAGCGGTTTGGCTTTGGCAAATATGACAGCATGATACCGGGGGCCCGGTACCACAATTCAAAAGATTTTATGGGGTTCCCTAACCCGGGGTCTAGATACCTTGAGTTTAAACCTCTGGCAACGATACCGATTGCGCGATTAGAGGGCGATGGCAGTATTTTTGCCGCGATTCGAGCGCAGGATGTATTTTTGTATTACCCGTACCACGCTTTCGATTACATCATCGACGTACTGAAGACTGCAGCACTAGATCCCGATGTTATTAAGATTCGAATCTGTTTGTACCGTGTTGCCGAAAATTCTCGGGTTGTAGATGCTCTGATCAATGCTAATGACAACGGAAAAGCAGTTCAGGTTGTTGTCGAACTGGCCGCACGATTCGATGAGCAGGCCAATATTGCCTGGGCACAGCGCCTAACAGATACGGGCATTGAGGTTATTTTTGGGATTCCCGGGTTAAAGGTCCACAGCAAACTATTTTTGATTGAGCGCCTAGAGTCGCAAAAAATGCGCTATTACAGCCATATTGGAACTGGTAACTTCAATGAAAAATCTGCGCGCCTGTATACCGACTTCTCACTGTTAACATTTGATCAAACTATCGGGCGTGACGTGGCGAAGGTTTTCGATTTTCTAAAATTTAATTACCGAAGACCCGAGTACGAACAGTTATTGGTGTCTCCTCACAGCACTCGCTCCGGTCTAATGGCCATGATCGACAGAGAGATTCTGCACGCGAAGGCGGGCTATCGCGCGGCAATGATTCTTAAGTGCAACAATCTGGTCGACCAGCAATTGTCTAGTAAGCTCTACGAGGCAAGCCAGGCCGGCGTTGAAATTCAATTAATCATCCGCGGGATGTGCTCGCTATTACCTGGCGTCCCGGGTCTATCGGAGAATATTGAGGCGATCAGTATCGTGGATCGTTATTTGGAGCACGCCAGAGTCTATGTGTTTCATAACCGAGGCCAGCCCGATTATTATTTTGGATCTGCCGATTTGATGACCCGTAATATCGACTTTAGAGTAGAGGTTTTGTGCCCTCTGCTTGATCTTAATGCACAAAAAACGCTCCAAGATATCCTTGATCAACAATGGCATGACAATGTTAAGGCTCGGCGGCTCAATACCCATCAAAACAACGTATTGCTGTCGTCAGGTAAACACACGAGCAATCTCCAAGCGCAGGAAACAATCTATCGATATTTGTCTACGGGTAAGCTTCCGCGCTATCCGAAGTCAATCATGAGGCAGCCATCAATGCGGCGCAGGAGAGGGTAGTTCTATGGCTTTTGGTAGTTTATTGGCGCTGGTCGATGATATCGCTGCTGTACTTGATGATGTTGCACTGATGACAAAAATAGCGGCAAAAAAGACCGCCGGTGTTCTTGGTGACGATTTGGCGGTAAACGCTGAGCGCGTACTCGGTGTCCGCCCCGATCGTGAGCTGCCGGTTGTCTGGGCCGTCGCCAAAGGTTCCTTTGTTAACAAGCTCATTTTGGTTCCAGCGGCATTGGTGATCTCTGCGTTTGTGCCGGCGCTCATCACGCCACTGCTAGTGTGTGGCGGCCTGTATTTATGTTTCGAGGGCGCGGAGAAATTACTTCACGGTGTTTCAGCACACTCAGAGGAAGAGGCAGCAGAGGTGATGCAACATCTGGCAGATCCAGACTGCGATCTGGCGCAGTTGGAGCTCGATAAAATACGAGGTGCTGTGCGTACAGACTTTATTTTGTCGGCTGAAATTATCGTGCTGACCTTGGGGGTGGTAGAGGGGCAGGCGCAGCTTACGCAGCTTATAGTACTGGCGGGAATTTCAACACTAATGACTATTGGGGTCTATGGCTTGGTTGCGGGTATCGTCAAGATTGATGATTTGGGGCTTTTGTTAACCCAGCGAGAAGGACCAAGCTATTGGCAACGTGCCTTGCGCCAAGTAGGTTCGGCATTGCTGTGGTTTGCCCCTCGACTGATGAAAGGGCTTTCAGTAGTGGGTACCGTTGCTATGTTTTTGGTAGGAGGCGGTATTCTTTTGCATGCGATGCCAGCGGTTGCCTATAGTGTCGAGCAGTTTGCGGTTCAGTTAGGTGGGGTAGTGAGTGTGCTGCCAACATTGTGTGGTGGGGTATTGGGACTCTGTGCAGGTTTGCTGACGGTTAAGATGTTCGAGGGCGTTGCTGCGTTCCGAGGTTGATGTTTCGCTTTTCTACGCCAACCGTCTTCAGTCTGCTCGGGGCACAAGCTGCGGATTGAAGGCTGAGCCGGCGCGCTTGGATGTGTAGTGGCAATTAAAGCAAAGCAACGGCGCATTCAAGGGCTAGCTTGCACTGCCTCAGGACCCATAAAAGCAAATTTCCATGCTGAGGCCTTTGCCGTCTTTTTCTGGTGTTGCAGGTAGCGTTTGAAATTTTCCACAAAGGGGCATAAGGGCTAAGCAACAGGCGTCCAAAATATCATCTGCGGCGACGTCCTTGCGGCGCGTTGCGGTTAAGATGTTCTCAGTCAATGTTGTTACGCGGTCATCAAGTTTACGTAGCAACGCCAACCGCTCTTGAAACCCTTCCGCGGCTTTCTTTTTATGACACAACGAGGCGCCATTTATGGCGTTAAACGCAACTTCGGGGTGGGCCTCGCGTAAAAGCAGGCTTGGGCTGGGGACTTTCCTCAGCCAACCGTCAACTTCACGAATCTTTGGCAGCAAGTAATAAGATTGTTTGCTGAGTCCGCTGCCGCTTTGTTGGCGATTGAGGGCATTAGCCTCAGGGTAATCCTTGCCTTTGAGAGCGAGGCGAGTAGGTGTTGGAAATACAGAACTTGAGAACTTCCGCCCCAGCATCTGGCGAGCTGCACGGTCACACAATCTAGGGCCTTTATCAGACAGTCCGATGGGCATATCGATAAAGGCATGTGTGATTGCTGGATCAGTGAGAAGGCCACTGAGTGTCGTGCTGAAACACCAGCTCAGCTCGCTCGGGCGGTAACAAACGCCTATCCAACCCCCTCGGCAACCATCAATCCCCAATACCTGCATTTAGCACCCTTAAAAAAACGGCCCACCGAAGTGAGCCGCCAGCTACCCGCCGCTGATGATGCCGGAGTTTACCGGAAGTCGCCACCGCGGACGTTGTAAAAGGGCTTGGTGGAGCCATCCTGTTCAACAGACATGTATTTGGTGCGCTCAGGGTTTTGGATCACGACTTCAACATCTTGGAAGAGCGGTCGACGAACGAACGCTAGGGTCCATCCGAACTGACTCTTTGCAGTGAGCGTTACCGATTGCTCAAAGCTCAGTAAATTCTCGAGTTGGTCCGGGACGGCTGGCTGCCTGCCGCGACGCTCGGAGGTTGCGCTGTGAGTAGATAGCGCTGCTGACGCGTTCATGTATATGTTTGTCTCAGAATGCTAATGCTTTAGTAATTTAACGAATCGTTGCTGCGGCACAAAGTTAAAACGCTGGTTAGTGTGAGGGTCATCACAAAACCTTGTGAAAAGCGGACTTTCTTCGTCATGTCGGGGGGCGCTAACTGGCTAGAATAGCCACTCTTCCACATCAGTCCGATTAGCAATAATCACCTGCTGGGCCTTGGGGTCGGCTAAGGGGGCCCCTGTTTGAATATTAAGCAGTTGCAACAAGTAATTTGCCAACCGCGCTCGGACATGAATGTTTAAGTAGCCATCATTCATTCCAAAGTCTGTCGCGACGACATCTTGTTGGGCGTCTGAGAGGCGAGGGTCGGGCTTGAGTATTAGCTCGATGGTTTTGTGCCAGTCGTGATCGTCATCACTATGCTGCGTTGCAGCGCCCAGCAGTTCTGGTATTCCCCTAAACCGGCTAAGAACAAAGTCGCGGAATCCTTGATTTTGTTCGCACCACCCCCTGACATGCCAGCGTAGACCTGTCCACACTAGAGTATGGGGGGCAATGATGCGACCTTCTCGGCTGGGGTTGTTGAGGGACACGTAATCGACTTCCAAGCGTTGCTGTTCACGAGCGGCCTGTAGCAGAGGGCGCAGCAGTTCCGGAGATACGGGACGAATTGGAGGCTCCAAAACTTCAGTATTTGCATGGGGTAGTGCAACAGAGGAAAACGTGCGGTGCAGCTCACTGCGATTGGCGAGCAATTGGAGATACTCTTCTGCAAGGCCCTGGGTAACCGTAGGCTTGAAGTGGGCGTTGGGTTCATAGCCCTTTAGAAACTTGTCGTAGCGAAGGTTGTCTGGTGCCACGCTTCGGTTGTAGGTATTGATGTCCTTACTGGCTTGCTGCCGTCCGATGCCAAAGGTCTCCACAAGGTGACGGGTGGTTAGCCGACCCTCCCACAGGGCAATACACTCAATGAATCGATACCGTAGTAGAAGATCCCATCGATAGGGGAGGGCCTGCTCCATGCTTACAATGTATCTAAAATCATGCGGATATCATCGATGCCGGTGCGGGGATTAACAATACAAAATCTCAGCACTGTTTCGCCTTCGTGCTTGGTAGGCGTGACGAACCCAAGTCCATCCTGAAGCAACTTGTCGCTCCACGCATTGTAATCTTCGGGCATCCAACCGGTGCGTCTAAAGACACAAATAGAGAGCTGTGACGGCACTACCATTTCAAGTTTGGGATGGTCGTCAATGAGCTTGGCCGCTGCTTGAGTCACCTCAAGACTGCGCTCAACGGCATTTGTATACGCGCTAGTGCCATGTGTCGCCAAGCTGAACCACAGCGGCAGCCCTCGCGCGCGTCGAGATAAATGGTGGGCATAGTCAGAAGGATTCCATTCTCCGTCGTATAAAACTTCAAGGTAATCCCCTTTCTGCCGATGCGCGCGGCGCGCAGTTGCAGGGTCTCGGTAAATAAGGGCGCAGCAATCAAAGGGTGCAAATAGCCATTTGTGTGGGTCAACGATAAAAGTGTCGGCCCGTTCTATGCCGTCATATTGAGGCCGAACTGAGGGCGCTGCCAAGCCAGCACCACCATAGGCGCCGTCCACATGCATCCACAGTGACTCTTCCTCGCAAACATCGGCGATAGACATCATGTCATCAATGATGCCCAGGTTAGTGGTTCCAGCAGTGCAGGCTACAGCGAAAAGGCGGCCACGATCCTCGGTACTCAAGCTTGTAATAGTGGCCGCTACGTCTTCACCGGTGAGCCGGTGACCACCCGTTTCAACGAGGTCCGCATCCATAACATGCGCGGCTTGGGCGATAGAGGCATGAGCGCCTTTAGAGGACACAATGAGGCCGCGCATGGCACGTTTGCTGGCGTCTTTACGCCGCCACTCATGGCGTGCAGCGGTCAGCGCTGAGAGATTGCCAGCAGTGCCTCCACTGACAAATACACCACCGGCCTCTGCCGGAAAACCGGCGAGATCTGAAATCCAGCGCAAGGCCTGATTCTCAGCATAGACCGCACCGGACCCTTCCAACCATGTCCCGCCAAAGATGCTGGAGGCGCCAACAACGAGGTCGAATAAGGTGGCTGCTTCAGTGGGGGCCGCGGGTACAAAGGCAAGCAGCCTGGGGTGATCCACTGACAAACATGCAGGCGCTAATACATCGGTAAACACCCGCAGGGCTTCCAAACCGCCTAAACCTTCCTCAGTGACCGTTTGTCCAGCCATTGCTTGCAGCTCAGGTTCGGGCCTAGCCATGTCTAGGGTTGGTGGATCCATTCGTACCCTGTCAATAGCGTATCGGACGATCGCTTGGGTGAGAACTTCCATGTCCTTATTGATTTCGTGCACAGTAATCTCCTATGAAATGGAGCTCATAAACAGCTCTGCTGATGGCGCTCATTATCTGCCCCTTAATCGTATCCAGCTACTCCCCCTTACGGGTATTTGTGCGCGTGCCAGAGGCAAGCCCAGCATGCCGATGGCGGCACAAATAAACATAATGCTTGTGACCGAGGCTAATGTTCCATCGTAAAAATGGCCAGCGACTACGCCCACCAGCGCGGCAACAGAGGACTGGGTGAAGCCAAAAACTGCGGAGGCGGAGCCCGCATGGTCGGGAAACAGCGATAGGGCGCCCATTGATGCGTTTGCGGAGGTGAAGCCAACGCCTAAAAACATGATAAAGGAACACCCCGCGAGTAAAATAATGGGCGTGTCGGTAAAGTTTGCCCCCAGCGATTGCCCTAATGCTCCCAAGAGTGACAGCGTGGTGCCCAGAGCCAAGGTCCGATTAATACCAAGACGGACAACGACACGTGCGCACAACAGGGCGCCAACCATAAAGCCGGCCACGGTGACTGCAAACGCATAGCCAAAGTATTGAGTGGGCAGTTCAAACACATCACCCATGAAAAATGAAACTGTCGAGAGGTAGGCAACAATGGCTGAAAAAGCCGCGGTCCCGCAAATTTGATAGCCTAAAAAGCGCCGATTTTTTACACAGGTTGAGAAATGCTTTAGCACGGGAACGATTCCAATACGTCCCTGCCGGATGTTCGGTGCCGATTCCTCGAAACTCCGCAGCCCCAGTAGTACGAGCGCGGCGAACAAGGCCAGGGACACATAAGTAGCCCGCCAATTCACCAATATAAGTAGCCACGCGCCCAATGTTGGAGCCATTAATGGCACCACGGCCATGGCCCCCGACAGGATTGCCATCATTTGAGCCGCCCTGGGGCCTTCGTATCGGTCTCTGACAATGGCCCTAGCGATGACCGGACCACTGGCGGCAGATAGCCCCTGAGCCAACCGCGCCAGCCACATAAATTCCATTGATGAGGCCCACGCGCAGGCAAGTGAAGTCACCAGAAAAAGAACGGTACCAATCTTGACCACGGGCAAACGGCCGAAATAGTCAGATAGGGGGCCAAAGATTAGTTGTCCTACCGCGATACCTAGCATAAATGTGGACAGGGTGAGCTGACCGTCGGAGCTGGTGGCCCCGAATTCAGCCACAATCGCAGGAATCGCAGGTAGGTACAGATCGGTCGCGATGGCCGCGTAGGCGACTAAGGCGACCAATGTCGCGAAGGTGATACGGTCCTTCAAACGCGTATCAGTTGAGTGTGGGTTTGGAGAGCTGGCAAATGGGGCATGATTCTGGAATAAAGAACTGTCCGTTCTCGGCATCCATAATGTCTAGACCTATCGCTTGATGATTTTCAAAGAGCGCGAACCGCATGACGTAAGTAGATTCGCTACTACTCATCTGTACCATTTGAAACAGTTCAATATCGGTTCTATTGTCGCTGGCTGTACGAACCGCCACCTGCTCCATGTACTTTTGTGCAGCGGCGGGCTCCATTGGCACTAAAGGTTCCAATAGGGCTTTCTCCAGCATTTTAGCCAGCAAATCTTTGTTCTCATCGGTAAACAGTGTGGCGCTTGCCACGTTATTTAAATCTGACACGCTCAACCCCCTCATTAAACTCGGTCAGTGCATCTGCAATTTATTGTTATTGTGAGTGTGCAGCGGGCGGCGAGTGTACCACCCTAAAGCCTGCGGGTCGCGGATGAATTGAAGGACAGGTTTAGCGCCAGTTAATCGTGTCGAAGTCGGTTTTGTTATGGCGCTCCAACAGTTGCTTATCTTCGCCCCCCCAAGCTTTATTCACGAGCCTCCCACGCTTTACGGCAGGGCGCTCGCTGATTAAATTGGCCCAACGTTGAACGTGAATGTAACTCTCAACGTCAAGAAATTGCCCTGCCTCATAGAGCAGCCCCTTTGCCAAAGCGCCGTACCAGGGCCAGGTGGCAATATCAGCGATGGTATAACCCTCACCGGCCAGATAGGTATGCTCTGCAAGTCGCTGATTTAGAAGATCAAGGTGCCTTTTTATCTCCATGCTAAACCGGTTGATTGGGTACTCCATTTTGTAGGGTGCATAGGCATAAAAATGCCCGAATCCGCCCCCTAGATAAGGAGCTGAACCTTGTAGCCAGAACAGCCAGCTGAGAACCTCAGCCCGGGAGTCACTGTCTTTCGGCATGTAATGCCCAAACTTATCCGCCAAGTGCAGCAAGATCGCTCCTGATTCAAACACTCTCACGGATTTGGGCCCACTGCGATCTAGGAGGGCGGGTATTTTTGAATTTGGATTGACGCCGACAAATCCGGATGAAAATTGCGCGCCTTCTTGAATGTTGATGAGCCATGCATCGTACTCAGCGTCTGCTACACCCAACTCGAGCAGCTCCTCGAGCATGATGGTGACCTTTACGCCATTGGGAGTCCCGAGGGAATAAAGCTGCTGGGGGTGCTCTCCCACCGGTAAGTCCTTCTCAGACTGCGCGCCCGCGGTGGGGCGGTTAATCTTGGCGAAACGTCCGCCGGATTCGTCATCCCATGTCCACACTGCGGGGGGTACGTATTCAGTTTCTTTGGTCACAGCAGAGCTCCTTTTGGGCGCCTTTGAAAACATAGTTTTGTGGTGCTACATACTGCGCACATCGTGTTGTATTTGCCACCCTGATTTTCTGTCAAACCTCGCCCTAACAACGTGCGGCAAAGTTGGCAATGCCCATGCGGTAGAATTTGCTGCGGAAGATCGAGTTCACTGATGCTGACTGAGCAAAAATATCAGCGCTTCGGGCAATGTTTGCTCCCAGACCTGCCAATCATGTGCGCCGTCTACTATACGAAGCTCCGCTGCACTGGGCTGGAGGTTGCGTAACTTGCTAAACAAGGCGGTGGCGTGGTGGGCGATATTAAATTCATCATGGTCGCCGCTATTGATGTAAAAAGGGACAGTGATTTTTTTTGCGATGTAATCCTCCCACAGTGCGGGGTAATTACTCCTGTGCCAGAGTTCCTCATCAAAACGTTCGTCAGCGTCCAAAAACGCGGGGTGTCGATGGGCCGATGAGTTTTTAGGCGGCAGCGGGACATAAGTGGCTGGACTCAAAGCCGCTGCAGCGCCAAAGAGCTCTGGATATTTTAGTGCAAATCGTGTCGCGCCGTAGCCCCCAGCCGATAGGCCAGCAACGAAACGTCCAGCCCGAGTTCGAGCAGTGGGGTAGCTGGCCTCGATGTAAGGAATTAAATCTTCGAAAAATGCGTTCTCAGCGGGCTCATTGTGGCCATTTAGCCACCAGCTTTTAGATCCCGGCATGACAATAAGTGTAGGCGGAATTTCCCCTGAGGCCATTAATCGGTCGGCGGTAGATTTGAGGTTTCCACTGGATAGCCAATCATTTTCTGAACCAAAGGAGCCGTGCAATAAATAAACGACTGGGTATGTTGAATCGTGTGTCAGTTTTTGGTCGGGAATGTATATCGTCAAGGGATAGGGCGCCTGCAGCGCTTGAGAATCAATGGTGGTGCGTACAACCGTCCCTGCTTGAGACAAAAGGCTGCTGAGCGCCAAGCCAAAACTTACAAGAATCGGCAGGTATGAAGACAGGTGTTTCAGGGTGTAGGTCATTGTGAGCGTCAAGAAGTGAATGAGTTTAAGCATAACGGCTTTTTAAGCTGCCAAACCAGTAAGTAATGGAGTCTCGCTCAAACAGCGTGACGTACCTGCATCCTTTTTGGGCGATTGGCGCGATTGCTCATGGACATGTTTCTGCGTGACGATGCATCAAAGATTGTAGGACAATTACTCAACCGTAGCGCGATGGATCTCGATACTTGCTGGAGGTGCCGAGTGGCTGATTTGATCGCTGGTAAGGGCTTTTAAAGCCAATTCACGGTCTTCTGTGCTAAAGGTGCCAGTGGTCACGCAAAACTCCACCATATTGCCGTTGGGATCTTTAGTGTAGATGGAGTGGCACCAGTTGTGGTCCACCTCCAGCACATTCAAGCCAGCGCGCTGCCACGCATCTTTGCGTTGATTAAGGTTATCCAAATCCGGGGCATTAAAGGCGATGTGGTTGATCTGGTCGGGCACACCAGCGGCCCTTGATAGCGATGTCTCCAGGTTGTCACAGCCCGGCACCTCATGCAGCTCCCAAAAAGCAATAAAAGAAGAGTCGTCACCAGCCATTCGATAAAAAAAATGTTTTGCCCAGCCACCATCGGGTACGGGGCCGATTTCTACCTTTACCAATTCAAACCCCAAAATCGTTTCATAGAAGTCATGGATTGCAGCCATGTCTGCCGCCGCCATGGCGAGATGATGGTAAGCCACTACTGTGTCTCCTTATCGATCATAGCCATGACGTCACGGTTTGCAGCTTCCGTGGGCGCGATGATTTCAGTGATCCGTTC
>JAQWYY010000073.1 GCA_029253705.1 Luminiphilus sp.
GATTCTGTGTCAGCAATCAGAGGTACAGCGGAAGAGTTTTCTCAGGTCGTAACTCAGACACGACATGTCGAAGATACCGAGCTGTCCTATACGGGTGAGGACGCCAAGCGCTGGCTCTATAACGCCCAGTGTTTTGCGGGTGGCCCCAATCCACCCCCAACCCCGGGGTCACGGTTCATGCGCGTAAGTTGGGCTTTCCCCCTGGGTTATCGACCCGTCGATACGTTGTATCGCCATCCAGAACAGTTCTTCCTGCGAGTAGCCGCTGATACGGTCCTGTTCTTCGCAATCCTCAATTGCTATAAACGTAGGCGTCACGTCAACCGGCTTGGTTGTGCAGATACTTTTGGGGTGGGTTCCTGCCTGCCAAGCGGCTAAGCCAATTTTTTCGATTGGGAGTCGTCGGGCTTCATCGGTATTTTTGTAATAGGTGAGAACCTCTGCATCAAACTGCTGGCAGGCTGGACAGTCCGCTGAGTAAATGTAGAGAAGCTCACTGGCCTCAACCCCAGGCAGCGCCAATGCCCCCAGCAGCAACCCCAAAGCAGCATTACCGCCATTCATGGCAGGCCGTCCCATGCTTTTGGGTCTTCTCAGTTTTAAGGTGTGATATCCGCATCATATAGGCCTATTGTAAGCTGTTCAGTTCCACACTTTGTATTGCAGGGCAGCTATCGTTGAAAAGTGGCGCTGACAGGCGGCGAGCCTGTTAGAATTTAATTTTGGTTATATATTTATAGTATATTAGAATAACAAAGGGCTGTCGGGGGTAGCTGCGGCAGCACTAACGTAGCCTTCATAATGGGAGTGCATTTATGGGGTGGAGCACATGCCAGTAGGCCTCAGCGATCAGGAGGGGCGGTTAAGGCCAGCACCCGAGTCGTTTCTGTCTGAAGAACTGATTTCTGAGATATCACACCGTGGAGTTGATAAGGGTCGAAGGGACCTTTTAAGGGGCTCCTTCGCTGCGGCGTTAGCGGGCGCCACAGGGCTGGCATTTGCCGATGACCCGAATATCGTAAACGTCCCCGAGTGGAGTCGCAGCCTCGGCAAGCCAGTGGCAACAAACCCCTACGGACAGCCATCTCCCTTCGAAGCCAACACTGTGCGTCGACAAAGCCCTGGCCTCACGCAAACTGATCAAGCGAGCGTGGCTTTCACACCCCTGCAAAATCTCTTTGGGTGTATCACACCGAGCGGTCTTCATTTTGAGCGGCACCATCAGGGTTGGGTTGATATTGATCCTCGACGTCACCGCTTAATGATTAACGGTCTCGTTAAAGAACCCGTCGTGTTTACCGTGGCAGATTTATTACGCATGCCCAGTGTGTCGCGTATGCATTTTTTAGAATGTGGTGCGAATACGGCTTTAGAGTGGGGCAACTCAGCTGTGCCCACGGTGCAATATACCCACGGTATGTTGTCAGGCTCTGAATGGACGGGGGTCCCGCTGTCGCTGTTACTCGAGCGTGCGGGCTATGATCGGGACGCCAGTTATTTGTTGGCAGAGGGCGCCGATGGCTCCGGGATGACACGCACAATCAACCTTACCGAGGCCCTTGAAGATGCGATCGTGGCCTATGGGCAAAACGGTGAAATGCTGCGTCCTGAACAGGGCTACCCGCTTCGTCTGGTTGTGCCGGGTGTGCAGGGTGTGTCCTGGGTGAAGTGGCTGCGCCGTTTAGAGGTCGGAAACAAACCTTATGCCACCAAGGATGAGGCAAGTCATTACGTGGATCTTTTGCCCAACGGTCAGCTGCGACAGTACACCGCCATACAAGAGGCCAAGTCTGTTATCACTGCACCCTCTGCCGGGCAGAAGTTGCTAAATCAGGGTTACTACTGTGTTACGGGTTTGGCGTGGTCGGGCAGAGGCTCTGTGCGCAAGGTGGAGGTTTCTGTTGATGGCGGACGCAACTGGCAAGTGGCAAGGCTAGAGGGTCAGGTTTCCCCAAAAATGCTGACGCGATTTAATTTTGACTGGATTTGGCGGGGCGAGCCCGCATTACTGCAAAGCCGGGTCCATGACGACACGGGTTACATACAGCCACAGCGTGCCGCGTTGGTGGCTGAGCGCGGCACTCGTTCGATTTATCACAACAATGCGATTCAGACGTGGCGGGTAAGCCCTTCAGGTGAGGTGGATAATGTTCAGGTGGGCTAGATTATGGATTATCTGCCTAACGTTTTTGAGTTGGAACGCCTTTGCCGACGACTATTCATCGGCCCTCAATAAGCTGGGAAGAACCGCAACAGCTGCAGAGCTCAGCGCTTGGGATATTGATGTGCGCCCGGACTTTGTAGGCTTACCCCCGGGTTCAGGTTCGGTGGAGGAAGGTGAGGCGTTGTGGCTCGATCAATGCGCAAATTGCCACGGCGATTTTGGTGATTCTAATGAGGTCTTTTCGCCTATTGTTTTGGGCAACATTACCGAAGACGATATTCAGACAGGGCGTGTGGCGGCGCTTACAGATCCCTCTG
>JAQWYY010000033.1 GCA_029253705.1 Luminiphilus sp.
GCGTCGCTCGCACCGTGATAAAGGCTCCCGACCTGAAAAACAGTATCGGCATCTGCCTCGCTGAGCTGATGAAAAGCCAAATCTAAATCGGGAACCGTAGCTCTAGGATACAAGCCAAGTGGATCGAGTGAAGCCTGTTGGTGTCCACGCTGTCGATATGCTGAGATCAGTTGAACAACTTGTACCTGCTTCCGCTCATACTCAGTTGCCTGTGAGTCGTGCGCCACTGTTGCTTCGGTTCTAACCCGCATCTTGCTTATCTTGGCAAACTGGTCCCTAACCACCGAGTGAGGAACGTCACGCAAAGCTGAATTTTCAGTTTTGACCCTTGGGAGGCGGTCAAAGTAATCGCGCCATTCTGGGGTAATGGCGTTAGGGTCTACGAGGTATTGTTCGTACAGCGACTCAACGTAGGCTGCGTTTGAACCCGAAATGTGGGAGGACCCCCACAACTCCAGCATTCCCTGCAATGCAGAGGATTGTGCCATGTTTGACTCCGTGCTTCTTCGTTACCGCTGATTGAAGGGTCGCGGATAACAAGCGAACCCCACCTGCGCCTATCTAAAATGCCTTCAGATAACGCAGCCCCCGATTAGACGTCGCTATTTTAATCGCAACTGGCGAACGGGTGTAGGGTTTTTCCCCTGGATGACCGGAAAATCGGAGAGTTTGTCTGTTCTTTTGTCACAATATTTATACAGAGTATATGAGACATTCTTTAAAGTTATGCGGGCGACAAGCGCACTAAAAAGGGGCATAAGCCCCTTCACTTGATAACCCCTTAAACCACTGGGTGTTTTGACGGTGAAAACACTAAGTGGCTCGGTTGAGCAGCATAGTGCGAATGTGGCCAATGGCTTTCGTGGGGTTCAAACCTTTGGGGCAAACGTTGACACAATTTTGAATCCCATGGCACCTGAACACACTAAAGGGGTCATCTAGCTTTGACAGGCGCTCATCAGTCGCCGTGTCACGGCTATCGGCCAGGAAGCGGTATGCCTGGAGCAATCCTGCAGGCCCAATAAACCGATCGGGATTCCACCAAAAGGATGGGCAGCTAGTAGAACAACAGGCACACAGAATGCACTCATAAAGCCCATCTAGCTGGGAGCGATCTTCAGGCGTCTGCAAGCGTTCAATGGCCGGAGCCGGTGAGTTGTTTTGGAGAAATGGCTGAATTTTTTCGTACTGAGCGTAGAAGAGACTCATATCGACCACAAGATCTCTTATTACTGGGAGGCCGGGTAAGGGCCGCACCACCAGCTTGTCATTCTTAACGGTCTCAGACAACGGAGTAATACAAGCCAAGCCATTTTTACCATTGATGTTTAGCCCGTCTGAGCCGCAAACACCCTCGCGGCAGCTACGGCGGTAAGTGACACTGCTGTCGTGCCCTGCTTTGATGGCTTCAAGCACGTCCAAGACCATCAGGTCTTTTCCCTCGGTATCGAATTCGAACTCCTGCATGTGCGGAGCGTTGTCCACCTCAGGGTTGTAGCGATAAATACTGACCTGCAACATACCAATATCTCCCAAGCCAAATAATCAATAAGAACGGATTTGCGGTTCAAAGGTTTCTACCGTGCTGGGGGTGAAATTAACGCCCCGCTTGCTGACCTTTTTACCTTCACTGTGGTACACGGAATGACATAGCCAGTTTTCATCATCTCGCTCGGTGAAGTCTTCTCGTGCATGGGCACCGCGGCTTTCGTTGCGGGCTTCCGCGACAACTGCGGTGGCTTCAGCAACCTCAAACAAATTGTGCAGTTCGAGTGCCTCAATCCGTGCAGTATTAAACGCATCCGATTTGTCATCCAGTGCCACGTTTTCTACGCGACCACGTAGCTCTGCAAGCTTCGCAATACCTTCCTGCATGAAATCACCGCGACGAAACACGCCAAAGTGGTTCTGCATGGTGTTTTGAAGCTCTCGACGTAAATCGGCGACATTCTCGCCACCTTTGCTTTCGTTGAGATGCCGCAGTCGTTCACTCGCCACATCGATATCACTCTGGGACGATTCACGCAGATTAATGCCATCGCGCAGTGCACTCTCGATAAATAGTCCTGAAGCACGGCCAAAGACAACAAGATCCAACAGTGAATTCCCACCCAGTCGGTTAGCGCCGTGAACCGAAACGCAGGCGACCTCGCCACAGGCGTAGAGCCCGGGAATAATGTGATCGTTGCCTTGGTCGTCGACGGTAATCGCCTGTCCGTTCACATTGGTGGGAATACCTCCCATCATATAGTGACAAGTAGGGACCACGGGAATTGGCTCTTTAACCGGATCCACGTGGGCAAAAGTGCGACTTAGCTCGCAAATACCGGGCAATCGCGACTCCAAAACATCCTCACCCAAATGATCCAGCTTTAGCTTTACATGATCCCCATTTTCGCCACAGCCCCGGCCTTCGAGAATTTCCAGCACCATAGACCGCGCCACCACGTCCCTACCCGCCAAGTCTTTGGCGTTGGGTGCGTAGCGCTCCATAAAGCGCTCGCCGTCCTTGTTGATCAGATAGCCGCCCTCGCCTCTACAACCCTCGGTCACAAGGGTGCCCGCGCCGTAAATGCCTGTAGGATGGAACTGCCACATTTCCATATCTTGAACCGGCACACCTGCGCGCAAGCCCATCCCAATTCCGTCGCCAGTATTGATGTGAGCATTGGTCGTTGAGGCATAAATGCGCCCAGCGCCGCCGGTGGCGAATACCGTTGCCTTGGACTTTACAAAGACAGTTTCGCCAGTTTCTATGCAGATAGCGATAACGCCCGTCACAGCGCCGTCCTGGTTTTTAACCAAATCAACAGCGAACCACTCGTTAAAGAACACCGTCTCGTTCTTAACGTTGTTTTGGTACAGGGTGTGCAACAGCGCATGGCCTGTACGGTCGGCGGCTGCACAAGTGCGGGCGGCTTGCCCGCCTTTGCCATAGTCCTTCGACTGGCCGCCAAAGGGCCGCTGGTAAATACGCCCCTCTTCGGTGCGAGAGAAGGGAAGACCCATGTGCTCAAGCTCGAAGATTGCTTCAGGGCCCACAGAGCACATGTACTCAATGGCGTCTTGGTCACCAATATAATCAGACCCCTTGACGGTGTCATACATATGCCAGCGCCAGTCGTCGTTGGGATCGGAGCTCGCAATGGCGCACGTGATGCCGCCTTGAGCGGAGACCGTGTGCGAGCGCGTAGGAAACACCTTAGAGATGACGGCCGTTTTGTAGCCAGACTGCGACAGCTGCAACGCCGCGCGCATACCGGCACCACCGCCACCTACAATCACTCCATCAAAAGAAATAGTTCGCATTCTCAGCTCCAATCGCTCAGTCAGGCGGGGTTATAGCGCAAATCTCACAGAATCCAAGCGAGAATGATCATCCCCAAAGAATTTGTATGACCCATAGCAGGTAAATTACCAGCGCAAATACCGTTCCCAGCTGGCAAAACCGACGAATAAAGTGACCCCGTGGCCCTAACATCCGTTCGGTAAGATAATCGGTGTAGACGGCCCAAAGCCCAATCCAAGCATGTGCGGCCAACGACATTGCCGCGAGTAACGTAAAGATTCGCATAGCAGTTGTGTCATTAATGGCCTTCCAGGTGGCGTAGTCATCGACACCGCCCAACAAAATGCCAGCAAGGCAAACGAAATAAGCGAGTAAAACCAAACTCGTAACACGCTGTATGAGCCAATCTGAAAGACCCGAGCGGCTGAAGCTAGTGACCTGAGTTACCATATCGCAACACCCCACACAGCCGACAAAATTATCGCAAGGGCGATCACGATCCTAGCCCCTGCCACCCCACCCTTCATGGTTTCGCCAATACCGAAGTCCATAATAATATGTTTAACGCCTGATAGAGCGTGATAACTCAGCGCGGACGCTATAAGCCACAGAATGGCCTTGCTAAGGGGCATTGTCAGAGTTGACGCGACACTATTAAAACCTTCCTCGGACCGCAGGCTAGTGTCCAGAGCCCATACCATAAGCCCACTGACTAGGAATAAAAACACACCAGAGAGTCGGTGTGTAATTGACACGTAAGCGGTGACAGGCAGCTTCATGGAGCCGATATCCAGGTTAACCGGACGTTTGTCCTTACTGACCATAGGTTTCACAGGGTCGTTCCTTGCGTTATCAAATTAGAGGGCCAAAAGGCCGCGACACATTATATGCTTACGTCACACCCCTGACAATTTTATGTTTCAAACAAGCCCAAATAACTCTACTGTGCTTCATTCTAAATTGACTTTCTCTGAGCGCGGCATATAGTTTGGCGCTCTCCGCAACTGCTGTTCCAGGAATTACTGATGAGCGATAAAAAAGCCACACTGTCGATAGACCATGGAAACGGGTCCGTCGACTCCATCGAATTGCCGATTTTTGAGGCTGAACTTGGCCCAGATGTCGTGGGTGTCGGTAGCCTTACAGGCAACGGCCTATTCACCTACGACCCCGGATTTACATCTACAGCAGCTTGCGAATCGAAAATTACGTTTATCGATGGCGAGAAAGGCATCTTGCTGCACAGAGGATACCCCATTGAGCAACTCGCTGCGGAGAGCAACTACCTAGAGACCTGCTATTTGCTGCTTTACGGAGAGCTTCCCTCTGCTGAGGAGCGAGATGACTTCGTCAGCACGATGCATCAGCACACCATGGTCCACGAGCAGATTAGAACCTTTTTCAATGGGTTCCGCCGAGATGCACACCCCATGGCAATCATGTGTGGCGTCGTTGGAGCGCTGTCAGCGTTTTATCACGACTCAACCGATATTTCTGACCCTTACCATCGCAAAGTCGCGGCCTACCGCCTTATCGCCAAGATGCCTACCATTGCTGCAATGAGCTATAAGTTCAGCATCGGACAGCCCTTTATGTATCCTGATAACAGCATGGATTACGCCACGAACTTCCTGCACATGATGTTTGGCGTCCCTTGCGAGCCCAGCAAAATATCCCCCACGATCGCTCGGGCGATTGACCGGATTTTTTTACTCCATGCAGATCACGAGCAAAACGCATCGACGTCAACAGTAAGGCTAGCAGGGTCGTCACAGGCCAACCCATTTGCTTGTATCGCAGCTGGAATCGCCGCACTCTGGGGACCCTCACATGGCGGAGCCAATGAGGCCGTGGTGAAAATGCTTGAGGAAATCGGCACTGTAGATAACATCGACAAATTCATCGCCAAAGCCAAAGACAAAAATGATCCCTTCCGGCTCATGGGCTTTGGTCACCGCGTTTATAAGAATTTTGATCCCCGCGCGAAGGTTATGAAGCAGGCTGCTGATGAAGTTCTTGCTGAACTGGGCATTCACGATGAAATGTTGGAAATTGCCAAACGACTTGAAGAAATCGCATTGCAGGATCCTTATTTCATTGAGAAGAAGCTGTACCCCAACGTTGACTTTTATTCTGGAATTATTCTGAAAGCCCTGGGAATACCGACATCAATGTTCACCGTCATCTTCGCCATCGGGCGAACCGTAGGCTGGATCGCCCACTGGAATGAGATGATCTCAGGGAGCTACCGAATCGGCCGCCCAAGACAGCTGTATACCGGGTACCAACAGCGAGACTATGTGTCTCTGGACAAACGCTAAGCCGCGCTAAATCATCACGCACCGAGGTTGAAATGAAGCCGACCGATGCAGTCATCAGTGGCACGGGGCTCTTCACACCCGAAGAGTCCGTCAGCAACGAAGAGCTGGTCACCGCTTTTAACACCTGGGTTGATCTGTTCAACAATGAGCACAGTGAGGCGATTGCAAACGGTGAGATAGAAGCTAAAACCTACTCATCGACAGCGTTTATTGAAAAGGCGTCGGGCATAAAATCCCGCTTTGTGCTGAACAAGTCAGGCATTATCGATCCCCATAGAATGGCACCTAAGTTGGCTGAGCGCCCAAACAGCGACTTATCGGTCATGGCGGAGATCGGCGTTAAAGCCGCCCAAAAAGCGCTAGAGGCTGCAGGTCTAGACGGTTCAGATTTAGACGCAGTCATTGTCGCCGCCTCAAATATGCAGCGCGCCTACCCTGCTATGGCCGTAGAGATACAGGCGGCTTTAGGAGCAAAAGGCTTTGCCTTCGACATGAACGTCGCCTGCTCTTCGGCTACCTTTGGTATTCAGCAAGCGAGAGATTCTATTCGCTCGGGGTCCTCCCAGCGAATTCTTATGGTAAACCCTGAAATATGTACTGGGCACCTAAATTTCCGAGACCGAGACGCGCACTTCATTTTCGGTGATGTTGCCACTGCGGTAGTTATCGAGTCTAAGGCCGTGGTGCAGGCGAAGCCACACTTTGACATTATCGATACGCGCTTGCAGACGATTTTTTCGAACAACATCAGAAACAATTTTGGCTTTATGAATCGCGCCGACGAGAGCAGTATTGGTGCTGTTGATAAGCTCTTTGTTCAAGAGGGCCGGAAAGTTTTTAAAGAAGTGTGCCCCGCTGTCGCCCAGCAAATTACTGAGCAACTGACTGATCTAGACCTAAAAGCAGATCAGCTCAGTCGCCTCTGGTTACATCAAGCCAATCGTAATATGAATGACTTGATTGCCCGCCGGGTTTTGGGGCGGGATCCATCTGACAAAGAGTCGCCAACGATTCTCGATACCTACGCCAATACGTCCTCTGCGGGCTCCATCATTGCATTTCACTTAAACCGAGACGACTTGGCCCCGGGCGAACTCGGCGTTTTGTGCTCTTTTGGCGCGGGTTATTCCATAGGAAGCGTGGTCTTGCGCGCAAGCTAAGACGCACACCGCGCCTTGAGGCACTGTACAACTGCTGCGCACTCCATTTGGGTGCCCACGGTGATCCGTAAAAAATTGGCTATGGGATTCTTATCCCAACGCCTCACTAGTATGTTGTTTGCTCTAAGGTGCTCAAACAAATCCTGCCCCTCATATTGGGGGTGCTGTACGAAAATAAAGTTCGCCAAGCTTGGGCAAACCTCGAAGCCTAAATCCTGCAAATCTTGCGTTAGTCTGTCGCGGTTTTCTGTGACTAATCGACTGCTACGACTCAGCCACTGTGAATCTTCAATAGCTGCGGCCGCAACTAACTGTGCACATGCATCCAAAGGGTAGCTGTTAAAACTATCCTTCACCCGAGTTAGCCCCTCAATCAACTCAGCGGAAGCTAGGGCGTAGCCTACCCGCAAACCGGCAAGAGCATGTGACTTTGAAAGACTCCTGGTAACAATCAGATTTTCCGCCTCCGAGAGTAACGACGATGCCGAATCAGCACCAAATCCGTAGTAGGCCTCGTCAATTACAACGAGCCGATCCGGATTGCTATCGACTAGGCGTTTGATTTCTGCCAACTCTAGTGCCATACCAGTAGGCGCATTGGGGTTGGCCAACAGAATAGAATCAGGATGCTGTAGCAGCCGATTCACATCAATGGAAAAGTCAGCCAGCAAGGCTTCCGATTTAAGTTCCAACCCATAAAGTGCCGCCCAAACAGGGTAAAAACTGTAGGTGATGTCAGGAGCTACAAAACTGTCATTGCTAGAAAGCAGCCCCTGAAAAATGTGTGCTAAAACCTCATCTGAACCGTTGCCTATAAACACTTGGCCCTCTGCTAAACCTTCAGCATTAGCAATCGCCCTTCGTAATGCAGTGCTTTCAGGATCGGGGTAACGCCTCAGGGACTCAGCGCTAACGTCACCGAGTACATCCATGGCCTCATTTGAGGGCGGTAAACAGTGCTCATTAGTATTTAACTTTATTAGCCCTGGAACTTTTGGCTGTTCCCCGGGAGTGTAGGGTTTAAGGGTATTAACAACCGAACTCCAAAATTTGCTCATAATCCTTTGCCTGTATTACGTACTCATTAAGGATACTTGAGGACCACGGTTGCTGTCAGTGATTGTCACCAAACCACACAGGGTCTGTGCCATTCGCACAACGCAGTAAAAACCCGTGTTTACTGAAGCGAAGGCCCAAAATTATGGCCAGATAAAAACGCGTGTCACAGTGTATCTGCCGCATCAAAGGGGAAGGCCAAACTAAAACAACTGCCAACGCCAACTGTGGAATCAATTGCAAGGTCCGCCTGATGTGAGTTCGCTACGTGTTTGACGATCGCCAGACCGAGGCCCGTCCCACCACCTGCATTACTACGACTCTTGTCGACTCTGTAAAATCGTTCCGTTAGTCGTGCTATGTGATGGGGCTCTATGCCAATACCCGTATCATTTACCGAAAACGTGGCATTGTTTTCACTCGACCACCAGCGCAACACAACATCTCCATCACTGTACTTCAGGGCATTGATAACGAGGTTGCTCAGGGCGCTGTGTAACTCTCTTTCGTCTCCGCGAATTGCCGCTTCGCTCTCCTGATTTAGCCTGATATGTCGCTCAGGGAACGCGGGCTGTAGCTCTGCCACAATCCCCACGATCAGCGCAGGCATATCAATTAGCTCGGTTTTACGCAGAGTTTCAACCGCCTCAATGCGCGAAAGCCACAGTAAATCAGTAACGAGGTTTTCCATGCGCAACGCTTGTTGGCTCATCTGCTCTAAAGGCCGTTGGAACCGCGGTGGACGGAACTCTTCTAGTGATTGCAACGTTTCTATATACCCCTTAATGACCGTCAGCGGCGTGCGTAACTCATGGGATACGTTTCCCACAAAATCCCGGCGCATCTGCTCCAAACGAAATGTCCTTGTCACGTCTCGGGCAAAGACCAATCGATCACCCATGCCAAACCGGGCAATCTCAAACTGCAAGCAGCGCCCCCTATCGCCCTCCGGCATCACACGAAGAGGGTCTGAATAATCGTCCGTCTCAAAATATTCACGAAAATCGATGGAATCGATTAAGTTCAGCAAGGGTTGCCCTTGGTCTGAGGGAAAATTAATGCCCAACAAAAAATCGGCCGAGTCGTTAGCCCAAGCCACGTTTGCATGTGGGTCAACAATAACGGCGGCATCTCGCATTGCTGCTAGGGAGTCTTGGAGATAATCCAAAGTAGACTCTAAGCGCAACTGCGCCTCACGATTACGACGCTGGATGGCATAAATATTGTCTAGAAAAAGACCCCACACCCCCCCAGCCTTGGGCGGCTCTACCGTCGGATCCAGCATCCACCGTTGAACTCGTGAGAGCTGGTAAGACCAAAGCGACAGAATGACTCCCATTCCAAGGGCAAGGCCCCAGCCAGCTTTATCAAAGAGAAATCCGACAGCTATTCCCAACAGCAGAATAGCGGCTACCGAATACACCTCACTGCGAAAGGGCTTTACTCCGACCATAAACGCTAAAAACCTTGCTCAGAAAAACGGTAACCTGTTCCACGCACCGTTTGAATAAGCTGACTATAGTTGCCCTCAGCGGCGTCCAGAGCCGCTCTGAGCCTACGAATATGCACGTCTACAGTTCGCTCTTCGACGTATATATTCGCCCCCCAAACTCGGTCCAACAATTGACTTCGGGTATAGGCGCGCTCTGGATGAGACATGAAAAACAGCAGCAAGTTAAATTCGGTGGGACCCAGTTGCAGGGGCTCCTCGTTGACAAACGCACGGCGACTATCGACGTCTATTGTGAGGTTCCTGACGACCAAGAAGTTACGATCATCCGAACCTTTTGCTCGCCGCAACAAGGCTTTAATCCTCGCTAACAGTTCTCTGAGCGCAAAGGGCTTCGTAATGTAATCATCAGCACCAACATCAAGGCCTTGAATAACATTGTGTTCAGCCGCTTTTGCTGTGAGCATGATCACCGGCAAATCCTGAGTCATCTCTGCACGCTTAATCCGCCGTAAAAGCTCAATCCCACTCCCACCCGGCAACATCCAGTCCAACAAGATAATGTCAGGACAATCGTCAATAATTTGATGATAGGCCGAATCGATTGTCTCTGCCTCAAGGCATTCATAACCAGCTGTTTCGAGCGCCATCCGCAACATATCGCGAATAGCCAATTCGTCATCAACAATCAAAACTTTATGGATCGTCATTATGGGTATCCATGAACCTTCTATCTCGTCAGTACACGACAACTATGTGACGGTAGTATTACAGCCTAAACAGCCGCGCTAGGTGGAACTTAAAAAATGTCCCACCATTTATCATCCTCAAGGCTCTTCACGCAGCCTTTAAGTTGGGTATTGTAGGTATTGGCTCGGCCATCCACCTTTCTAGCAACATCAACTAACCACTGTTTGTCGCGATAAGACTTGCGCTTAAAGCCACCGTGTCCCTCATGGTAGGCCAGATAGAGCCGAAAGGTATCGTCTTTAGCAATACCATTCTGGCGGTAACTCATGTCGTTGTACCAACCAATGAAGTCAATCGCATCCCCAAAATCATCCCGATCTGCGCCATAGCTACCAGAGCTACGCTCGTACCATTGCCAAGTCGCATCCTTGGCCTGGGAGTAACCATAGGCGTCAGAGGGTCTAGGTCCAGGAATAACGCCCCAAATTTTCTTTCTGGGCGGTTTGGCTGTAGCTACAAACCGCGACTCCTGATGCATGATCGCCATCATCACAGAGATAGGAGTATCCCATCGCGCTCGAGATTTCTTCGCGTCCTTATACCAACCCGACTTCTCCTGGAAAATTTTGCAGACGTTACTGACATCACTAGGAGGTGATGTCGCGCATGCAGATATGAAAAGTGGCATACACAACAGCAAAGAAAATCTCAGCAAACTACGCCTCGTCATTTTTCCAACCTTCAACTCGAGCAATAAATTCGAGCTCGTCGATCACAGCAACGTTTAGAGACTGCGCTTTCTTCAGTTTTGATCCCGCTCCCGGACCCGCTACGACACAGCTTGTTTTACCACTAACGCTGCTCGATACCTTAGCCCCAAAAGCTCGGAGGCTCGCCTCTGCTTGATCGCGACTCATCTCCTCCAGCTTCCCGGTGACCACCCAAATCTGCCCTGACAGTGGCAGATCGCCAGCCTTCACTTCCGGGGCAGGCCAATACACTCCTTGAGCCAGGAACCGGTTGATCATTTCTTGCTTCGTAGGGTCCGCAAAAAATCGTCTCAAATGCCCAGCAACGATGGGTCCAATGTCTTCAACCTCCTGCAACTGCTCGGCAGTAGCAGCGTACAAAGGATCCAGGGATCCAAAATATTCCGCCAGTTGCCGGGCGGTTGCCTCGCCCACCTCCCGGATGCCCAGAGAATAAATAAACCGCGCCAAGGTTGTTTCTTTGCTGGCTTCGATAGCTGCTTGTAAGTTTCGAGCAGACTTGTCTCCCATCCGCTCTAACCCAGCGAGCCTCTCCTGAGTTAACGCGTAGAGGTCAGCAGCGGTTTTTACTAACTCCAAATCAACCAACTGATCGATAATCTTCTCTCCGCACCCGTCAATATCCATAGCCCTACGTGACACAAAATGTTCAATGGCTGCCCGACGCTGAGCCGGGCAAGAGGAACCCGCATCGCACCGCCATGCAGCCTCACCTGACTCCCGCACAAGAACGCTTTGACACGCTGGACAGCTAGTAGGGAACACAACGCTATGGGCGTATTCAGGGCGACGCTCAGCCACTACAGCTGCGACTTGGGGAATTACATCCCCCGCTCTTCGTACGATGACAGTATCTCCAACCTTAAGATCAAGCCGCGCGATTTCGTCGGCATTGTGCAGCGTCGCATTAGAGACCGTAACGCCTCCCACGAATACCGGCTCTAATCTAGCGACCGGAGTAACGGCTCCAGTTCTGCCAACTTGAAACTCGACATCGAGGACAACAGTCATTTCTTCCTCAGCGGGAAATTTTCTAGCGATAGCCCAGCGCGGGGCCCGGGACACAAACCCCAGACGCTCTTGCTCAGCAAAATCATCGACCTTGAACACAATGCCATCAATGTCGAAACCTAGGGTCTCCCGCAATTGAGAAAGCTCCGTGTAATACTGCTCACAAGCGTCAATGCTCTCTACTGAGCGACTGTGGGAGGATGTTGGTATGCCCCATGCGCTTAGCTGCAGCATTGCTTCAGAGTGGCTGAGAAACGCCATACTCACACCTTCGGTATAGCCTACAGCATAGGCGCAGAAGGCTAACGGGCGGCGCCGGGTAATACTTGAGTCCAGTTGCCGCAAACTGCCAGCGGCGGCATTACGGGGATTGACGAAAGGCTTATCTCCGTCGCGTCGGGCCTTAGCGTTAAATGCCTCAAATCCCGCCCTAGGCATAAAAATTTCACCTCGAACCTCGAGATAACTAGGGATGCTCTCCCCCGACAAACGCAAGGGCACCGAGTCTATGGTGCGCACGTTTTGAGTGATATTTTCTCCAGTCCGGCCGTCTCCACGAGTCGCCGCCAAAGACATTTCGCCTTCTTGCCACACGATGCTTACGGCTATGCCGTCTAATTTTGGCTCACAGGCGTAACGCACTTGAGCACCATCTAAGCGCGCACGAATGCGCCGATCGAAGTCCACAAGGTCATTAGCGTTAAATGCGTTGTCTAGGGAAAGCATGGGAAGCCGGTGAACAACCTGATCGAAAGCCGCTAGGGGGGACGCACCTACGCGCTGAGTGGGAGAATCGGCCGTGATGAACTGGGGAAATTCATTTTCAAGTTCACGCAACGCAAGCAACGTTCTATCAAATTCACTGTCGCTGACACTGGGGGCATCATGGCGGTAGTACTCGTCACTCCATTGTTGCAAGAGGCCCCGCAACTTTTGCACTTCATCGTAAGGCGAGCCATCTGACATGTCTTGTTAGCGCCGATTTTGCAAAGCAACACGGCGCTCTAATTCGCGAATTTGCTGGCGCATATGTTCAATGCTTTGCCGGGTCACCCCACTACGAGTTTCATCCAACAAATAGCCGTCCAAATTTTTCGCAACGGCCTTCGCTGTCTCATGCATGTAATCAAAAGCCTTAAGCATATCTTCGGGGCCCGGAAGGGTGATAAAAAACATCAGCCCGCGAGTGTGAAGTGAACCCATCTCATCTATGTTGAACACCCCAGGTTTAAGCATATTACATACGCTAAACTGAATCGGCCCTCGCCCTGCTCGATGCTCGTGTCTATGAAAAAAGTCCATATCGCCAAAGCGTAAGTCACAGGCCAGCAGCACGCCCAGAATGTCTGAGCCTGAAAAGCCCACCTCCGACCGCGACATCACATTGAGAACAAACACATGAGGGTCAAGATCACGAGGCAATCGCGCCTCAGGCTCCGGTTCAGCCTCCGGAACTTCCAATCCTTCCAGCCAATCCATCGTTTCTACTGCAGTGCTCTCCTCTTGGGGCACGCTCTTGTCAGCCTCCGCTGCGGCGTTAGCTTCCAAAGCCTTGGATGCAACGCCTTGTGTCGACTCCGCCTGCTGCGCCAAAGAGTCCACCTCAGACTCAAGATCTGCAGTTGCTGAAAATGATGGCAGCTCTGGCTCTGGCTCTAGCCCGGGCTCTGAATTCGTCATTGAATCCTCGGGGCTTTCTGTCGAGGCCCCATTAGGCACGGCCGTTGCAACAGTGACGCTCGAGGGTGTCGAACCATCCAGACCATGATCCCCAGCAGGCTCTTGACTCACCGAGGCGGGCTGCAAATCACTGCGACTGACAATTCGAGCTCCGCCGTTTGGTAACTCCGTTAATAAATTAAAGGAATCATCATCGTCGTCCAATCCTTCCAAATCACGCCGGGAAATTTTCGCGTTGAGACGCACCTCCTCCCGACGATCTTTAAACACCCGTCGCAATGCGTCTAGCAAAACGACCATAATCAGGCAGAAGCCTATGATGATCATCCAGTTCCGAATCATATGATCCATCGCCTTTCCCCTTGTTCGGCGTTAACTGGCTGCGAGTTGTGCCGCTTCCTCAATATCAACGGTAACCAGACGTGAAACGCCGGGCTCATGCATGGTGACACCCATCAAATGGTTCGCCGCCTCCATGGTGATCTTGTTATGCGTGATAAAGATAAACTGAACCCGCTCAGACATTTCTTTGACCATTCTGGCATAGCGGCCCACGTTGGCATCATCTAGGGGTGCGTCAACCTCATCCAGCATACAAAACGGCGCCGGATTGAGCTGGAATATTGAAAACACCAAAGCGATAGCCGTCATTGCCTTTTCGCCACCCGACAAGAGGTGAATCGTGCTGTTTTTCTTGCCAGGGGGCCTTGCCATAATCGCCACCCCGGTGTCCAGGAGATCGTCACCTGTCATCTCGAGATTAGCGGTTCCACCACCAAATACCCTTGGAAACAACTCTGCAAATCCTGAATTAATTTGTTCAAACGTCTCTTTAAAGCGACTACGAGT
Organism: Luminiphilus sp.; assembly: GCA_029253705.1. Classification (GTDB taxonomy): domain Bacteria; phylum Pseudomonadota; class Gammaproteobacteria; order Pseudomonadales; family Halieaceae; genus Luminiphilus. Next base: position 14,277 of record JAQWYY010000033.1, read on the forward strand.
CTCTTTATCAATTTTACGAATAGCGCCCTCGAGAGTCTGCAACGCCTCCTGAAGGTCAGCATCTTGTGCATCAAGATAAGTTTTACGCTCGGAGGCCTTAGCGTATTCATCGATAGCCGCCAGATTGATAGGCCCTAACCGCGCTATGCGAGCCGCCACACGTTCTACCTTGACTTGCCATTCAGGCTCGGAAGCATCCTCGGGGAGACGTTCAACCACCTCTTGAGGACTCACTTCAAGCTCTCTAAGTAAGCCCTCAAGATTCTCAATCCTGACGTTTCTTTCGGCCTGCCGTAGTCGACCAGACTCCAGCTCAGAATACAACGCCTGCAGCCTGTGCTCCGCGGCAAGCTTAAGTTTTTCCTGCTCTCGCAAAGCATGGTCGTTATCAGACACCCGTTGTCTGGCTGCGGTTAAGGCAGTCTCCGCGTCAACACGTTGGGCTAATAAAGTCTCCAGTTCAGACTGAAGTTCAGCGTCGGGGTTATCACCAACAGGCAACTGGTCTGCGAGATCGCTCACCCTGCCCTGCAACTGCTCCACTTGTTGTTCGAGCCGCGCAATAGAACTTGCAACCGTTTCAGCCTGGCTGCCCAGGCTTTGCACTCGGACATCTGTGCGGTGCGCACTATCACGGGCCTCCCGCGCGCCCTCGCGAGCAGTTTGTAGCTGACTGTTGAGTTTATCTCGCTCTTGGCCTAGGGCAGACCGCTGCTCGCCGTCGAGGGCCATTTGGTCGATCGCGGTTTGTAACTCTGACCTTGCCGCGGCAAGAGAGGCCTGCTCCGTCTCAAACTGAGATCCAGAGTCGGCCAAATCTGACTGAAGCTGCTGGGTCCGCTGGCGCGTTTGTTCAGCGGCAGCAACCCTGGCACCACGCTCAGTGACCTTGGCCGCCTGATCTTGCACCATGGTCTTGAGTGTTGCCTCCCCGGCCCTTCGCTGATCTTCATTACCGCGTCTTGATTCCTGAAATTGGGCGAGGTCTTGATTAATCGTCTGCAGCGATGCCTCAAGTTCAGACATTTCAGCAGCCACTGCGTCGAGAGACGCTTTACGCAGTATTATCCCCTGCCCTGCATCGCTCTTTGACGGTTTGGAGGCCCACCCGTGCCCAAGCCATTCGCCCTCGGGAGTGATAACCGACGCGGTGTTTGTCAGGGTCGTCAGAAGCCTCTGCGCTGCTTCCAGATTTGCAGCGACATGAACGCCTGCGAGCACCGCTAGGACGGATCCTGGCCCAACCACCTTTTCAGCCAGCGTACCGGACGCACCCGTCCCCACTTCGCCGGCCGCTAAAACACTCGCACCCGCCGGCGCCGAACCAAAGGCTGCCTGAACTTGAGTAAAGGACTGGGTGCAAACCCCGGTTAGCCGCGCTGCCAACACACATTCTACGGCCATGGACCACTGGTCTTGAACCTGTACGGCCTCGTAAACGTTGCCAGTGCTATCGAGTCCCATATCCGCCAGCCATTGTTGGGTCGCTGAGACATCGCCTTCGGCCAGCGCTGCTTCTTGCAATGCCTGAAGTGATGCTTCCTGACCCTTGAGCTGCTGCACTCGGGCACGTACCTGATCTTGCTCGTCACGCAAGCGCTCAATGTTTTCGCGCTGCTGGGTTACCTCGGTATCGAGCTCGAGTAACGCGACCTCTTGTGCTTTAACAGCCTCCTCGCCATGGTGAATAAGCGCTTCCAGCTCGGGCAGATCCTTGTCGACATCTTCCTCGGCCAGCGCTTCCAGCTCCTTGCGCAGTTTTCCTCCGCGCTCGTGGATTCTCTGAAGCACTTGCTCTAAGTAGACGATACGACTTTGCTGAACTTCAGAGGTTTGCTTGGGACCAGCAGCACTTTGGTTAAATTCGTCCCAGCGACTTTGCCACTGGGTCATTGCCTCTTCGGCTGCGGCAGACAATCCCGCGGCAGAATCAGCTGCCGCTCGCTGCTCAGCAAGTAGGGGGCGCAGAGACTCGAGCTCGGCTCGCCATGCAGCAAGACGTTCGGTATCCGCGTTGAGGTGTCCTTTTGACTCCTGCAATCCCTCGCGGGTCTGCGACAAATCGGATTCAATAGTGGCACGCCGCTCCTGCTCATACTTCAATGCCTGCTCAACCCGGGTGACCTCACCGCCCACGGAATAGTAATCAGCCTGGACACTGTTGAAAGCATCGGTCGCTTCAGCGAGGGAAACTCTCGTACCTTCAATATCCGCGCCCACCCGCTCGAATGCTGCGCGCTCGGCCTCTTGTTTGATATCAAGATCCGTGAGGGCTTGCTTGTTCTCCTCGTTACTTTGCTGATGCTCTCGCCACTGAAGCCCAAGAAGCTGGGATTTAAGCTCGCGCTCTTCGGCGCGAAATTCGGCATACTTTTCCGCTGCTTGAGACTGGCGCAGTAAATGTTGGAGATTGCGTTCTAACTCTTCCCGAAGATCCGCAAGGCGATCTAGGTTTTCTAGTGTGCGCCGCATCCGACTCTCAGTTTCACGGCGACGCTCTTTGTATTTGGAGATTCCGGCCGCTTCTTCGATAAATATTCGGAGCTCTTCTGGCTTAGACTCAATCAAACGAGAAATCATGCCCTGTTCGATAATGGCATAACTTCTGGGCCCCAAGCCGGTACCCAAAAACAAGTCTGTAATGTCTCGGCGACGGCACTTGGCACCGTTGAGCCAGTATTCTGATGTGCCCTCGCGACCGACAACTCGGCGCACTGATATCTCTGAATAAGCCGCGTACTCTCCCACTAATTTGCCAGAGGTATTGTCAAAGATCAGCTCAATAGACGCCTGCCCAACGGGCTGACGATGGGTCGTTCCGTTGAAAATAACGTCCGTCATGGCCTCGCCGCGGAGGTTTTTCGCCGAGCTCTCCCCCAGTACCCATCGCACTGCGTCGATAATATTAGATTTGCCGCAGCCGTTTGGTCCCACGACAGAGCACATGTTACTGGGAAAATTGACCGTAGTGGGATCAACGAAGGATTTGAAGCCAGCCAGCTTTATGGATTTGAGACGCATTTACCTACCTATTGAAAAACGACAGAACGTAACCCCGCCGACACAACATGTAGTGTATACCCTGCCGGCTCCTAACACTATATCTAGGCTTAGGACCAGTTCACGATTTTGTCACTATGGCTCGACCGCCTCGAGAGTCAGATGAATCACCGCGTCTGTAGTTGGCTCCACATTAACCGCAGTCACCAGCCAACTGGCGTTAGCGCGCCCCGGCTGGCCTGTAGCTGACACCTGCACCTCAACGTCAACCCGATTGAGTGCTGATATCTTCTGTCCGGCCATTGAGGAGGCATCGTCTAGACGTACCGAGAAAGGCAGCTCGTTGGCACTTCGCCGAACGGCTGCCGTGGGCATACGCTGTGTTGCACCGCTGGGTCGCGCGACAATGAACACTGTGCCTAGAGGGGTGCGTCCTTCCGGCATTGCGACATTAACCGTGACACCGACGCCCGGGGTTGCCTCGGCCGCAGATTTCGGCGGTGCCGTCGAGACAGCTGCGCCATTGGACAGGCCGCCCCGTGTCTTGGCTTCGGCAATAATGGTGGTCAGCATTTGAAAGCCCGGGCTTCCGGGCGCCTCAAACTCCAGCAAGCGCTCCCAGTACTGCAGCGCCTGATTATAATTACCAGTCTCAAACGCCGCCATTCCCAGGGTTCCTAAGGCACTGCGCTGCTCCGGATTTATTGCAAGGGCAGCCTCAGCCCTGCGTCTGGCTTGATCAGTCAGCAGCCGCTCCCCTTTCAAATATTCGGCCTGGGCAGCACGCGCCAGCAGCTCCGCACTTTCGGGAAACTGCTGCAGTAATTGCTCGTAGATCTCTAGCGCCTGCACATGCTCGTTTTGGGCCGTGTAGTATTCCCCAAGGAGCGACAAGTACTCCACATTGCCCGGCTTAGCGTTAGATCGCACTTCAATGTCAGCCACCAGGCTTTGCACTTCCGCCGGTGAAGCGTCCTGCATGTTGTCTAAAGCCGCGGTGATCCGCACATCTTCAATCGCGCCGAGGAAAAAATAAAGTAGCACCGGAACAATGACGACAGTCGAAACCAATAGCAGCGCGCCACCCGTGCCTCCAGCAAATTTCCCCGTACTCTCAAACGCCACTTCGCTAGGAGGTTCTGGTGTTTCGTCCAAAATACGCAGCTCTGCATCACGACTGAGGGTTTGTTGCTCTTCCAGCCCACTACTTTCGAGTTCACTTTGCCGCAGGGTAAGCCAGTCTAGGTTTGACTCCCCCTGCCAGCGACGGCTGTGCCACCGAGGTATCAATAGCAGCCCAAGGGCGACCAGGGTCAGAACCGCTGCAGCAACGTAAAAATTTGTCACGATTGCCGCTCCTGCTCTCCGCTATTTTTAGCTAGTTGAGCGCGAAGCGCCTCACGCTCTGCCTCCGTGGGGTCGGCAGGGGCTATAGCCTTGTGTCTACCTCGAAGATGCACAGCTAAGGCCGCCAAGGTCACCAAGGTCAGGAGTAATGGGCCGTACCAAAGCAACGCCGTGTTGCTGTCTAAACCGGGACGATAACGCACAAATTCTCCGTAACGAGCCACCATAAAACTCAATATCTCATCGTCGCTGGCCCCCGACTCTAGCTGCTCATGTAACAAAAACCTTAAGTCTTTAGCGATAGGGGCATTCGAGTCTGCGATGGTTTGATTTTGGCATTTAGGGCACCGCAGCTCATCACTAAGGCTGTGGTAGCGACGCTCTAAGTGCAGATCTGAAAACTCATAGGTCTCGATAACCGAGTGAGCTGCTAATGGCACAGCGCAGAGGCTGCAAACCAGCAACCAACGACCCACCGAGTGATAGAGCCTCACTGCAAAACACCCGTAATTTGCGGACGAGGAAACCACGCAGACAATACACTCTGCCAGACTTGCTCATCGACAACACCAACGTGCCGATATTGAACGACGCCCTCAGCGTCCACTACGTAGGTTTCGGGTGCCCCATAGACGCCCATGTCTAGCCCCAGCATACCTTCAGTGTCGGACAGAGTTAAGGCATAGGGATCGCCGAGATCCTTAAGCCAACCGATTGCCTTGTCCCTGTCATCCTTGTAATTGAGTCCAATTATTTTGACACCCTGAGCCGCCAATTCCAGTAAAAATGGGTGCTCCACCCGGCAGGAGTAACACCAAGTCGCCCAAATATTTATTAACATAGGCTCACCGACAACTCGCTGACGAGAGAGCGCCTCGGAAGAGTGTAGTTCTGCCAGCTCAAAATCTGGCAAAGCCCTTCCAACCAACGCAGATGGCAGCGAGGTCGGGTCTAGGGACAAACCCTTGAACAGCAGCAGGCTCAACAGAATAAAAGCCGCGAGGGGCAGGAATAGCCTAAGCCTTGGCATGAGCGGGGCTTGATAGCGACGTCTGATTTTCGGCCACATTCCTGTGTCGACGGCTGAGGCGGTAGCGGCGATCAAAGGCCGTGGTGATGCCACCAAAACCAATCATCAACGCCCCAAACCATATCCATCGAATCATGGGCTTGTACTGAAGCCGTATAGCCCAGGCGTCTTCTCCGACAGGCTCGCCCATAGCAACAAACAAATCCCTGAAGGCTCCGGGATCAATAGCTGCCTCCGTCATAACTTGGCCGCTCGCGCGATAGCGACGCTTCTGAGGAGACAGCTCTGCCACTAACTCCTTCCCTTCAAAGACTCGAAAATTTGCCTGATCCGCATCGTAGTTAGGCCCCGCCACTCTGACGACACTTACAAACTCAAAGCGATAACCGGCCACCTCTTCGATATCGCCCGGAAGCATGCGCAAATCTTTCTCGACATTGTGCTGACTCACCACTGTGACGCCAATGATCATCGCGGCAAAACCAGCATGGGCCAGTAGCATGCCGCAGTAGCTCGGCGTAAGCCGCCGAAATTTACTTGCCAAACCTGAGGCCGAGCGTGTCCTCTCCAAAAGATCTCGCAGCAGCCCGACTAGCAGCCAACCCGAGAACAAAATAGCTAAAGCTACCCACAGGTTAAAGCCCAGGGACAACGAAGGCAGAATAAGTGCGCAGACGACCACCACAGCGGCAGGAAAGAGCAGCTCTTGGCGCCACCGCGAGGGCGTGTCCTGTTTCCAGCGGCTCACCGGGCCTATACCCATAAAGGGCACTAGCAGTGCCATGAGTGGCACAAAAACCGCATTGAAATAGGGAGGGCCTACCGAGTATTTCCCTTGACCTAAAGCGTCCATCACTAAAGGGAAAAGGGTTCCTAAGAGTACGGTAGTTGCGGAGATCACAAAGATAAAATTATTCGCCAGTAGTAAAGCTTCTCTTGAGAACGCTCCGTACTGAACTCGGCTAGCAACCGTAGGTGCCCGCACTGCATACAACACCAATGAGCCGCCAATAACCAGTCCGAGAAAAATGAGAATAAATAGGCCTCTATCGGGATCTGCAGCAAATGCATGAACTGAAGTGAGCACACCCGAGCGAACCAAAAAGGTCCCCAGCAGCGACAACGAAAAAGCGGCTATCGCCAAAAGCACCGTCCAGGACCTAAACAAACCCCGCTTCTCAGTCACAGCCAGGGAATGCACAAGTGCAGTGCCTACCAACCAAGGCATAAAAGAAGCATTTTCGACAGGGTCCCAAAACCACCAGCCCCCCCAGCCCAATTCGTAATAGGCCCACCAACTCCCCAGCATAATACCCAAAGAGAGAAAACCCCAGGCCACATTTGTCCAGGGCCGAGACCAACGTGCCCATGCTGCATCTAGACGCCCCCCCATCAATGCCGCGATAGCGAAGGCGAAGGGCACTGAAAACCCTACGTAGCCCATATAGAGTAAAGGGGGATGAATGATGAGCCCAGGATCCTGAAGCAATGGGTTAAGGTCTCGGCCCTCGGCCGGTATCCCGGGCAACAGCCGCTCGAAAGGGTTCGAAGTTAACAATGAAAACGCAATGAACCCAACCGCTACCAATCCCATGACCCCCAATACACGCGCTAGCACCACTAGGGGCAAGCCGCGACTGAATTGGGCCACCGCTACCATCCAGCCGGACAGAATCAACACCCAGAGTAAGAGCGACCCCTCATGATTACCCCACACTGCGGAGAACTTATAGATGTCGGGCATAAAACTGTTGGAATTTGAGGCAACCACTTTGACCGAAAAGTCATCTTGCAAAAATGTGGTGGTCAATACCCCAAAAGCAATCAACAAAAAAACAAAAACGCCGACCGCAAGGGGCGGCGCGAGTAGCATGCTGTCAGAGTGACCACGCCACGCTCCGATCAGAGGAACAACCCCCTGCAGGCATGCGAGCACGAAGGCAATGATTAGCGCAAAATGTCCAAGCTCTGCCAGCATTAACCATCCTCCTGCAAATTATAGGCGCTGGCGTTAGGCTTTTTACCCTCTAGCGCGGCAGCCACTTCCGGTGGCATGTAGTTTTCATCGTGTTTCGCCAGAACTTCCGTAGCCATAAACCGACCGTCTAGGGTCAGCTTGCCCGAGGCCACCACTCCCTCACCCTCGGCAAACAGGTCCGGTAAAATTCCGGTGTAGCTAACCTCAACCACCCCGTCATAGTCTGTGACCGAAAACACAGTAGTAAGATCGGTTGCGGAGCGTTTAATGCTGCCCTCGACGACCATACCACCCACTCTGATCGCACGATCGGTGGGAGCGTTACCCGCGGTCACCTCTGCGGGGGGATAGAAAAGGTTAATGTTGCCGCGCAGTGCATAGCTCACCAATCCAATGGCAGTACTAGAAAATATAACGATACCAAGGGCAACAATCAGCCGCTGCTTACGTTTCGGGTGCATGGGGTTCCCCCGAGGCGGTTGAGACGGCGGCTAGGCGCTGCTCGTCATGACGAATATCTCGGGTCAATTGCCGACCACGAAGCCAGGGAGATACCACCAAAAATAGGATGACCAGTGCAGTGACGCTGTATGCCGCCCAAACGTACGGTCCGTGTCCCTCCATGTGCCACACGGCTGACCAGTTTTCAAAGTACATCAGGACAACTCCAATCTCAGCCAAGACGTTTGGCGATACGTGGTCAACAACTCTGTGCGCATCCGCAGAAGCACGCACAACGCAAATAGTCCATAAAAAGCCACGATCATCAGCAGCAAGGGATAGAGCATTGACGTGTCGATCGCACTCTCGCCAGTAAACTTTATAGACGCCGGCTGGTGCAGGCTATACCACCAATCCACCGACTTATAAATAATGGGTATGTTGACGGTACCAACAAGCGACAAAACCGCGCAGGCTTTGGCGGCAGCCGCTTTATTATCGAAGGCCTCTGACAGAGCCATCACCCCCAAATACAAGAACAATAAAATCAGCATAGAAGTAATGCGCGCGTCCCACACCCACCACGCTCCCCATGTGGGTTTGCCCCAGATGGATCCCGTCACCAATGCCACAAACGTCAGGGCTGCGCCGACGGGTGCCAACGCTCGCATCGCCGTGTCGGCCATTTTGATTTTCCAGACGATACTCATCAAGCCGGCGGTTGCCATCACGTAGTACCCCGCCAGAGCGACCACCGCCGCGGGAACGTGAATGAAGATGATGCGATAGCTATTCCCCTGACGATAATCCGGTGGCGCAACAAGCAAACCCCAGACGCAGCCGACAACGAGCGCCAGGAGCACGATAGGCAACAGCCATGCGATGGCGCTGCTAGCGAAACGATAAAACCAGGGGGGCGACCCCATTTTGTGCACAATTGACCACATGGTGTGATTATATCCCGTTCCAGCTCAAAAACCTTGTCCTCAAGCCTCTAATGAAATGCGCAAGCCCGCTGCGATCGCGAATGGCGCCAAAACACACCCACCTGCTGCCAAAGCACCCAGCAGCGCCAGCCATGATGACGGATCGTAGCCCAGAGCGGCCTCGCGCACAGCGGCTGTGCCGAAAATCAGAACAGGCACAGTAAGAGGAATGGACAGCAACGACAAAAGCACCCCGCCACGCCGCAGTGCGACTGTGAGTGACGCCGCCACAGCACCGATAAGAGACAAGCAAAGCGTGCCCAGAGCCAAGCTCGTCATTAGCACTGGAATGGCTCGAGATGGCATGTTGAGTAAAACGGCAAAAGCCGGTGACGCTAGAGCAAGCAAAACGCCACTAAGCAGCCAGTGACAAAGAACTTCAACCATCGCGGAGATTGCAAGAGGGTGAGGCGAAAGCACGAGCTGCTCGAGGGTGCCATCTTCAAAATCAGCCTGAAACAGGCGGCCACTGACAACGAGGCTCGAGAGCAGTGCCACGACCCACAGTATTCCCGGTGCCAGGGCCGCTAGCACTGCGGGGTCTGGCCCCAAACCAATGGGAAAGAGCGTAATAACCATTAGAAAGAAAATTAAGGGCCCAACAATGTCACTTGGGCGCCGCAGCGCTACCTGCAGGTGGCGCTGCCCCTGGTAGCGCAAAAATGCGCCCGCCTCAGGCAGCATACTGATCTAGGTCCAGAACTTTTAGTTCGGGCATGCGCGTAGGCTGGTGGCTGGTAAACACGACGCCACCACCGGTGGCACAGTGGTGCTGTATTTGTGCTTCGAGTATCCCCGTTCCGTCCACATCGATAGCTGTAAATGGCTCGTCAAGCAGCCACAGCAGCGCCTCCGATAACCACAATCGCGCCAAACCGACTCGACGCTGCTGCCCCGCTGACAACTGGCAGATAACCGTATCTTCGTAACCCTTAAGCCCCACCCGAGCCAATGCAGCATCGATCTTTTGCCCATCGCAGGTAACCCGGCCACTGCCATGCCATCGTAAATTCTCGCGACAACTGAGTAACGGCTTTAGCCCCGGAAGGTGCCCTTGGTAAAGCACGCTATCTGTGCCGCCGCGGTAACCCTGCACGCCCAGACGCGTCAACCCAGCCATGGCCCTCATCAGACTGGTTTTGCCGCTGCCGTTACTACCCAGCATTTGCCAGCAGTCCCCCGGACGCACGGTGAGGGAAACACCCGTGAGTAACCGCCGCATACCTCGCTCTAGGTGGATGGACTCGAGTATTAGTAGGTCTTCCGCCATCTAAAAGAGGGTTCTCATAGCTGCACCACCTTCAACTCAGGGAGGTGAATTTCTTTATCAATTTCAACCGATAAATCTTTGAAATTAAACAATTTTTGATCTGCTAACTGCGATGGAGAAACATTGCTCAGCGCTTTAAAGATGGTTTCAATACGCCCTGGGTACTGCCCTTCCCAGCTCTGGAGCATGTGCTTAATTTCCTGACGCTGAAGGTTGGCTTGAGACCCACACAAATTGCAAGGAATGATCGGAAAGGCCTTAGCTTGCGCATATTTAGCGATATCCGCCTCCTTGCAATAGGCCATGGGCCGAATCACCACATTTTTGCGATCGTCGCTTAACAACTTTGGCGGCATAGCCTTGAGCTTTCCGGCAAAGAACAGGTTTAAGAATAGCGTCTCAACAATATCATCACGGTGATGCCCCAAAGCGATCTTGCTCGCGCCAATTTGTTCAGCAAACCCATAAAGGGTGCCCCGTCGCAATCTCGAGCAAAGCCCGCAGGTTGTTTTACCTTCGGGAATGACGGACTTCACCACACTGTAGGTGTCACGCTCTAAAATATAATAGGGAACGCCCAGCTCCTCCAGATAGTTGGGCAATACCTCCTCGGGAAAGTCAGGCTGCTTTTGGTCCAAATTGACGGCGATAAGCTCAAATTCCACCGGGGCACGATCTCTCAGGCTCAACAAGATATCGAGCATCGCGTAGGAGTCTTTGCCGCCAGACAGGCACACCATGATGCGGTCACCCTCTTCGATCATGGCAAAATCAGCAATCGCTTTCCCGACATTGCGCCGCAGACGCTTATGCAGCTTGTTCAAGGCATAATCCTGCTTGCGCGTGTCTTTCATGAGACGACCGCTGGCTAAGCTCGCGTCTTGAATAACTTTGTCTCTAGCGGGTCCTGACATGGCCGTACACCGGTCGAAAGAAGCGTCGATCATATAGAAAGGCAGCTTTTGGGTCCAAATACACACATAAAATTTGTTTAGATCCCTATAGAACTTGAGTTTTTGTTGCCAGCACCGGAAAATCGCGCCCGCAGCAGGCGTTGTCAGCGGAAAACCCCTTGACCCTGCGCAGCAATCCGCTTCCCACTGAGGATCATGATTATGAAAGCTCCCGTTCGCGTAACGGTTACTGGCGCCGCAGGCCAAATTGGTTACGCCCTTCTATTTCGTATCGCCTCTGGCGCCATGTTGGGCGATGACCAACCCGTAATTCTACAGTTACTA
>JAQWYY010000081.1 GCA_029253705.1 Luminiphilus sp.
AGCGTGTGTCCCGCACCTTGTATTACGCTGACTTCCGGCTGATGAAACGCTTCTTGCAACGGGCCTGTACCTCGCACCGGGGTCAGACGATCTTCACTCCCCAACACCATGAGCACGGGGCACTCGACCGCAGATGCACTTTCAAGACCATTTTGATATTCGTTACAAGCATTCATGTCGAAATACAGTGCGCCGGGTTGCGATCGCTCGTAGAGTCTGAGGGAGCTTCCGACCATCCATATGCCAGAGCTGCGATTGCCACCATATTGGTGTCGTTTGCTGAGTCCATACTGTGTCAGCATGTCGAATGCAGCGTGATCGTTGTTTTTACAGGCATCGAGTATTGCAGCAGAGACTGGCATGGGCACGATGGTGCCAACCATAACTAAGGCCCGTGAGCGGATGGCATGCCTCGCCGAAAAGTCCAGAGCAATTAAACTTCCCAGGCTATGACCAACCACCGCAGTGACGTCAACTTTGAGGGCGTCGAGAACCTTCTCCAGCCAATCTGCCATCGCAGGAATGCTTTGCAGTGGTGCTCCGGCTGAACGCCCATGCCCCGGCAAATCAAGGGCAATCACATTGTTACCATGACGAGCGAAGTGGCGAGCGGCTAAGGTCCAGACCGTGTGATCCATCCCTGAGCCATGAATAAAAACGATGGAAGGCTTATCGCTGTCGATATTGCGAGAATTTGTATAGCAGTAGACGCTATTGTTATCGATAGTGATTTTCATGGTGTCACCGATTGTTTGGCAGTGACCTTACCGGCGGCCCGTAACCCTTGTTTTAAATCAGCGATTAAATCTTTTGCATCCTCAAGGCCGATTGACAGGCGAATCGTGCCCTCACCAATGCCTCCAGCCGCTAATGCTGCAGCGTCCATTCTATGGTGGGTCGTGCTTGCTGGGTGAATGACCAGCGATTTAGCATCACCCACGTTGGCGAGGTGGGAAAACAGATTGAGGGCGTCGACAAATGCAATACCTGCTTCCCGGCCACCCACGAGGTCAAAACTGAACACCGCGCTGCAGCCTTTGGGTAATAGTGTCGAGGCCAATGCTTGGTCGGGATGCCCCTCTAACTCCGGGTAGCCCACGCGACTGACTTGATCATGTTGATTGAGAAATTCCACAATACCTCGGGTATTTTCCACATGGCGGTTCATGCGAATACCGAGGGTTTCAACCCCCTGTAAAATATGGAATGCAGTGGTGGGACTCATGCATGCTCCAAAGTCACGCAAGCCCTCTTTGCGTGCGCGCTGAATGAAAGCGGCGGGGCCAAACTCTTCGCTGAACACTAAATTGTGAAATCCGGCATAGGGTTCGGTGAGGGTTGGAAATTTGCCTGATGCGTCCCAGTCAAAGCGCCCTCCGTCTACCAGAAGACCGCCGATGACAATGCCGTGGCCACTGAGAAATTTTGTGGCGGAGTGCATGATGATGTCGGCCCCATGTTCGAAGGGCTTGATCAGATACGGCGTGGTAAAGGTAGAGTCCACCATTAGGGGTAGGCCTGCTTGATGGGCAATAGCTGCAACCTCGGGAATGTTGAGCACATCAAGTCCAGGGTTGCCCACGGTCTCGGCAAATACCAGTCGGGTATTGTCCTGAATTGCTGCGGCAAAAGCCTGGGGGTCTCTAGCATCGACAAAGGTCGTTTCAATGCCTAAGCGGGGTAGGGTGTAGGCCAGCAGGTTGTGACTGCCTCCATAGAGTGCTGCGGCAGCAACAATATGAGATCCCGCGCCCATCAGCGTCATGATGGCCAGGGTTAGTGCTGCTTGGCCACTCGCGGTAGCAATGGCGCCTACGCCATCTTCTAAAGCGGCGATTCGCTCTTCCAGCACAGCATTTGTTGGATTGCTGAGGCGCGAGTAAACGTGGCCCGCCCGTTCAATATTAAATAATGACGCGGCGTAGTCTGAATCGGGAAAACAAAAAGACGCAGACTGATAGATCGGAGTGGCACGAGCCCCCGTAGCAGGGTCGGGCTGTGATCCTGCATGCAATGCCAGGGTGTCTAGTCCGGGATATTCTGGTGCTGCCATAGAAGTCTCCTTGGTGCTAAAAGCGGGATGCCCATGCGCCATGTAATTTGTATGCCGTTGCAGCTCAGTCAAGGCAGCTCTCTATGCCATGATTCTCATTGCTTAGTTGTTGCAGTGTGAGTTGACCGTTTACCCGGGCATGCTGAGAGCGCAATTGTACTGCTTCAGAAAGAGGGGCGGTAGCGCAGTGCGGCAAAATTTAACGGCTTTACAGCGGACACTGTAAAAAATTTAAAAGCCCTACTGAGGGTTAAAAATATTGGGCAAAAAAAGCCGGGGCTTGGCCCCGGCACGTGTACGGTCAGAGTGCCGTAGCAACTTAAGTTTTAGTCGCCGGAGCGCACAAGTGTCGCGGTGTACATTCTAGGGCTATCACAGGAGACAACGGACCCGATCGTGTCCTGTTGCACTTTCCAGCCACCTTGGTTCACGTATTTTTCAGAGTTTTCGCCGTAAGTGCTCAAATCTGAGACCCAGTTTGATATTTTCATCTGATAGTCGGCGTCCTGAGGGTTGCCGTGTCCTGGAAGATGATAAACGGTTACGCTTGGAACCTCCTGTTCATCGAGATAGGCGTTGTACTTCGCCTGAGCGGCCATCAAGTCTTCCATCTCCATGCCTTCACGAAATGTGCAGTCGCTAAAACTGGCATAGCCTGAGGAGGATTCGCCGCCGCCACCACGAACAATGAGCGACGCAAATTCCATGTGCGCGCTGCACGTCCAAACCTCATTAAACTTAGCATTGAGCTCTGCGCCCTCGGTAAACCAAGCATCTAGGGTCTTACCCATGGCTTTAAAGTCGGGAGTAAAGCCAAA
>JAQWYY010000122.1 GCA_029253705.1 Luminiphilus sp.
GCCACCTCGTCACCGTCTGCCAACACATGGTCCGTATTGACCACTCGTTGATTGAGTGCATGCACCACATTGGGTTGGTACAACGTTTCCCGCCATAACTCACCGCCCGTACTGGCTAAGCTCCCCTTGAGGTCCTCGACGGTTTGTAATTCGGCATGATGCGCCACCTGTAGTTCTTCGCAATCGAGCGCTTCACGGATCAATGAAAAAAAACGTACCGTCAGCATGTACCACCTCGCTGCCACGTTCCACTGGCGCCCCCGGCTTTGCTTTCTAACTGAATGTCCTCGATGGTCATCCCACGATCCACGGCTTTGCACATGTCATAAAGCGTGAGTGCCGCTACCGAAACCGCGGTCAGTGCCTCCATTTCTACGCCGGTTTTACCGTTGACTCGGCAGGTCGCCGAAATCTGAACGCCCGGCAACGCTAGGTCTGGCTCTAAATCTACTTTGACGCTGTTTAGCAACAATAAATGGCATAGGGGTATCAAATTAAAACACTGTTTAGCCGCCTGAATACCAGCGATGCGCGCAACGGCAAAAACATCGCCCTTGGGCAAACTTCCCTCCATGATCGCGTCAAGTGTGGCTGCTTCCATACGAACCTTGCCAGTTGCTGTAGCGCAGCGCTCGGTGTCGGGCTTCATGCCTACATTTACCATGCTGGCGTGGCCCGCTTCATCAAGATGGGTGAGTTTAGAATTTGACATCACCTAAGGATACCATGAGCCGGTTTTGCTACGAAGCCGCGACTGGATCCTATTATTTTAAACTTGGTCAACAAGGTGGTCTGTGAAATGATGTTCCGGAAATGGTTAACCCCACTGCGATGCCGTCACGCACTCATCGCTTACTTACTGCTCGGCTACCCCCCCCCAACCCTCTTCCATGAGACTAGGTCATGACTGATTTGTTAAAAACCGACCAAGATACCAAGGAACACCGATATCGTTGGCTAGTTCTCATGGTGCTCACGATCGTCTACACCTTTAACTTTATCGACCGACAAATTCTCGTAATTTTGCAAGAGCCCATTAAGGCTGAATTGAATTTATCCGATGCGCAACTAGGACTGCTCACAGGCTTCAGTTTTGCCTTGATCTATGTTTGCGCAGGAATACCTATTGCTTGGCTTGCGGACCGATCTAATCGCAGAAATATTATCGCAGGTTCTCTAGCATTGTGGAGCGGCATGACCGCACTGTCCGGTATGGTTGGCAGCTACAGTCAACTGGTTCTTGCAAGGCTAGGCGTAGGACTGGGAGAGGCTGGAGGGTCGCCACCCGCTCACTCTATGATTAGCGACTATTTTCCTCCCGAAAAGCGCGGTACCGCCCTATCTTTTTACACTGCGGGAATTTATTTGGGCATTCTTTTTGGTTTTGCTGGCGGAGGCTACATTGCAGAGACATTCGGCTGGCGTAATGCGTTTTTCATCGTGGGCATTCCCGGTCTCTTTTTCGCGTTTATCGTTCTCATTTTAGTTCGCGAGCCGCTTCGGGGTCGCTGGGACCTTGGACAAACCGTCAAAAAATCCAGCCTCAAAATGACCATGCGCACACTAAAACAGCGGCGTTCATTTTGGTGGATTGCTTTTGGCTGCGCCATGACTTCGTTCGTCGCTTATGGTAATGGCAACTTCTACCCATCTTATTTAATGAGGAGCCACGGATTTACTGTCGCCGAGGTAGGCTTTGCCCTAGGGTTGGTGTCAGGCGTGGCCGGCGCTATTGGCACCTTCATGGGTGGCTTTTTAGCGGATCGATGGGGTCGAGATGACAAGCGCTGGTATGTTTGGATTCCAATTACCGGAAATTGTCTTGCGATCGTTCCGATGGCTTACGCCATCCTGAGCGAGGATGCCACGATTCTTTTGTTGGTTCTGTTCCCTGCCAATATTCTCAATTCACTATATTTGGGGCCCAGCATTGCCATGTGCCAGTCATTGGTGTCGCCCTCGATGCGGGCTATGGCCTCGGCGATTCTATTTTTCATTTTGAATATGATTGGTTTAGGTTTAGGGCCCGTTATCGTCGGGCTTCTTAGTGACAGTTTTGTTGGCATATTCGGAGACAACAACCTTCGCTACGCCATGATGTGCGCGCTGTTAATGGGCCTTAGCGGCACTGCATGCTTTGTAATGGCTGCACGCAACCTGCTATCCGATCTTCAAAAACAGTCGGGCTGAATTATTCGGATAACCGTCAACACAACGCCATAGAACTTGGCACGTGGCGCAAAAAGAACACTGCAGAGGTTTAAGCTTCTGAACGTTCATCGGAGCCTATCGGGCAGCCCCCAGCCCTGCGAAAGCTGTTAATGCCTAGCCAACGCCATAAGTAACAGCGCGCAGTGAGGCCGTTAAGAACCAGAAAAAAACCCACAAGCAGCAACGCGCCATCTGCCACATTCGTATGCCCGAGCACGAGCACAGCTGTACAAATCCCTAATCCGAGACACAGCCTGAGCACCCGCTCAAGCCCGCTTATGTTCCTTTGCATTTTGCTTCCCCTCGCGTACTGGTTGTGAAGTACGGCGAGGTTATTACGCACAGTGCCGGCGTCTAGATCTTGTCGCAATTGATGATCTTGCCGGTTGGCTATGGGTGCCTCAATTCAACCGAAGGTTAACCCAAAGGCTGTTGTGATCTGATTTGCCAGACGCAAGAACGTGAGAATGAGTCGCAGTTAAGTGGCGAACAAGCACATGATCCAAAGGGGAGCCGAAAAAAGTGGTTCTCCGATCGGGCGTAAAGACAACACTTTTAAGATTGTGCCGCGCCTTAACGGCCTCCAGCAGTTCCATTCGCCTGGAACTCCATGTGTTGAAATCTCCAGCAACGATCAGGGGACCCTCGTGCCTTTGCAGCACCCACTCTATCTGTGCCCACTGGTCACTAAACCCTGTTACACCCCATTCAAAATTCACCATGTGTGCGTTGACTACGAGCAAAGTTTTCTCACTATCAGCAAGACTATACCGAGTCACCGTGGTCGCTTTGGGCGTCGTCAACCAAGGTTCATAAGCAGTCAGGGCACAATGAAGCTGAGACATTACGCTGGAAACAGACAGCACACCTGTTTGAAGATGCCCTGATTTATAACCTTTTGAAAAACTCTGATGTCGCACAGACCCCACCAAATGCTCAAAAGGGCTGGGGATATATGCCTCCTGGAGCAATATTAGCTCGGGTGGAGATTCATAAACGGTGAGCTCCTCCAGCCACCGAGGGTCATTGCCTTTCTCAATGTTCCATGTCACCAACTGGAAGGCTGCAGGCAGTGATGGAAGCTTGTTCAGCGGGCGTGCCAAGGCAATCAAGCACGACGCCACACCGTTAGAAACGCTGGGAGCTCTGGCTTTTACCTCACTGGACACTGCGGCATTGGGCATGAGCGCAACAACCAAAGGCAACCCAGCAACCAGCACAAAACTTAAAAAGCGACGGCCTAAAAACACGGCGATTCCGAAGCACAATATTTCAGACTTATTATCCAATGTTCATCAAGCAAACTCACCTATATCAAACCCTCAACTAAATAGTGTGTCTAAAGTATGTCATCGGTCACGGGTGCCACGAAGATTCAGCGCCACGTGTGGCCCCTACATGCGCCCCAGCCGAAGGAGACAGAACCCTGCACGTATAGTGTAATCTGTTGCACATTCGAAATCCCTTGTCCCATTTAACCCAACCGCCAAACTACCTGAGGCCGCATGAGCTATGGAAACTAACCCCACAGGCGCCGGATTCTCAAAAAGCAAACTAGATCGACTGAGAACCCACTTACAGGAACACTACGTTACGCCACAAAAAATACCTGGATGCCGGTTACTGGTTGCTAGAAAGGGCTGCATTGCAAGTTCATTAACCCTAGGACTCATGGATCGTGAGCGCAATTTACCGATGCGCGACGACACAATTTTCCGCATTTACTCAATGACCAAACCTATCACCTCCATCGCCCTAATGATGCTTTTTGAAGAAGGAAGATTTCAGCTAAACGACCCAGTCGCCAAATTTATTCCCTCCTGGTCAGAGCAGCGAGTGTGGGTAGAAGGCAGCGGAGAAGCCATGACCACGCGCCCTCCCAAAACTGCGCTGACCATTCAACATTTGTTGTCCCACACCGCGGGCCTAACTTACGGTGGACTGCTTCCGGGTATGGAGCTGCCGGTCGATGCCGCTTATCAACGGGCCGGCGTCACAAGAACGGGCTCTGACACATTAGCGAGTTTGGCTGATAAATTAGCTTCAGTGCCCTTACTCTACGACCCCGGCACTCGGTGGAGTTACTCTTTGGCAACTGATATTTGTGGACACCTGGTGGAGCTTATATCAGGACAACCCTTCGATGAATTTCTCAAAGAACGTATTTTTAAGCCACTGGAGATGCATGACACTGATTTCTGGGTTCCTGACTCAGCGCTACCCCGTTTTGCCGCGTGTTATGTCCGGGGGGTAGACAAGCGTCTACAACTTCAGGATGACCCCCTTGAAAGCGCGTACCGATACCGACCCACAGGCCCCTCCGGCGCGGGCGGCCTAGTGGGCACCATTGAAGACTACGCCAAATTTTGCACCATGCTAGTAGGCAATGGAAACTTTAAGGGCCAGCAACTCATCGGTCGCAATACCCTAAAACTCATGACGCAAAACCATTTAGGCGCCAAGAGTCTCGCTGAGATGGCAATGGGTGGTTTCTCTGAGACCAGTAACGATGGCGTCGGCTTTGGCTTGGGTTTTGCGTCGACAATAGATGCCGTAGCATCCGGCACTGTTGGCGAGGGGGATTTTTATTGGGGAGGCTATGCCTCCACGCACTTTTGGGTCGATCCCGCAGAAGAGCTTTTCGTCATTTTTATGACTCAGCTAATACCATCCTCAACGTTTAACTTCCGCGGCCAAATCCGAAACATTGTTTATGGTGCTATCGATGAAAGCGCATAACCTTTGCGTGGGCTTGTTGAGGATAATTAAGGTCGCTGTGAATGAGGTGTAACGTGAAGCACCAGAGATTGATTTTGCTAAGAGTTGCACAGATGCCTCTGGACGACGGGTAACGACCAGGTCAGTCAGTCTAGCCCCCCGGCACAAATAGAAAGGCTTCGAGAGTGATTAGGCCTGTGTGGCTCTAGACAGTAACAAGAAACGACTGCAGCATCATTAGATCTAAAACAAGAGGTTAAGGAGCGATTGACCCAACGAGCCTGAGGGCTGCTTTCACCCCTGTGGAAGGGCATCACAGACGATACCGACTAAAACATGGCTTACCTTGAGATTTATCGCACCAAGGATTCTCGTCTAGCTCATTTTCATTCATCCAAAAAAATACCTCCACAAGGGAGGCATATTTTTGAATGGCGGAGAAGGAGGGATTCGAACCCTCGATACGTTGCCGTATACAC
>JAQWYY010000128.1 GCA_029253705.1 Luminiphilus sp.
GACTCCCACCATATCTCAGCGATACCGTCATACTCCCGGGTCATACCCCTGATATCTCGCACTACAGAATTCAGTTTGGTATCCAGCGTATGGCTCTGAATATATTTTTTGACTCTATAGCTCTTTGCCACTTGCATGAAATGCGGCCCGTGGTGATTCAACCAGTGCTCCTGAAACTCTTCACGGGTCATGTCCTTCCGTCGGGAGATACACATTATTAGTTTGATCATACTTTCAATCTCTATTGCGGCACTTATTGTAAACTATAGATAGATGCGCAAAACGCTAAGAGACTTCGCAGAGACGAGCCTACTGCGATGGCTTCAGTTTCGTAATCGCAACAATAGTTTTGGACTTTGAATAATCGACCAGATTTCGGTGAACTTTACGCACTTGAGAAAAAACTGTTCAGCTGCCTTTGCTCGATTTATAGCAAACTAAACGTGGTTATTGCCCTTTTCTCCATTACCAAGACGCCACAGGTCCTTCCTCATCCTTTAGACGACGCTCAGTCTTCTGGGCGCCTTTCTAAGCTGCCTGACTTGTAATTTAGGGCGTCAAATCTCTCACGTAGCCAAATTTGCTCTGAAAATATGTAGTAGGCGTACCTGTTGATCTAAGCATATTTATTGCTTCAGCAGAGACTTCACCGTACAGCTCAACGGTAAAACTATTTAACAGTGGGCTGACATCGGCTAGGTATTTTTGGAGTGGTGGATTTTCTAAATGAAAGATAAGGGCGGCACTGTTCGCATAAACCTCAGTCCAAACAAATCCTAATGGATCGCTGGGATCCTGGTCGAAAGTATGGAGAAGCATCCCCGGCTCTGATGCGTTAACAGCCTCATCAGCAGCTTCAGATAACCGCAATACAACGTCTGCTTCCTTTGGCATTGCGTGCAGTCTGGCAATTAGTACAAAGGGGGTTTCACCTGAAACCACATTGTCGGCGGTATCTGCAAAAACAGTTAATGGGGAAATGAGTGCTGCCAACAGCGCGGTCAGGGTTGCTATAAATTTCATATCAAGCCTCTATCAGTTGTCATGTAGTTGTCACGTAGCTGTCACTGCGCATTTTCTAATTCTAAAAAGCGCTAGATAAACAGGGGCTGTTAGCGATGAGATTACACCCCAATCCAAATCAGAGTCCTAAGATTATTTCCCATAACCAACAGCAGTTTGACAGCGGTAATTACAGCCCTGAGTAAAAATCTACTTTTTCAAATTTGGCTTCTAGTGTGTCTGGACTTTAACAATAGTGACAGCATCAGCGGCTCTGCCGAACCCCCATAATAAATTGTTCGGCAAACGAACAATGGACGACAATTTGGGCGATTTTGATATGTAACAACCCTGAAACTGACGCGGTATGTGGGTCTAAGACCGGGTTTAATTGAGTTCAGCGCCCGGCTAGAAGACCACCATAACTCCTGCGTCACATCGACACGCTTTGACCAATAAGGCACGTGTTGTGTCATTACTCACGATAACGACCCACTATAACGCCAGCTAGCTACAGGTATTCTTTCTTCTTAGCCTAACAGGCACACACCGTGCAGCTAGAAGATGTGCGGCAGTGCACCCTAAATTAAGCCGCCGTGCCTACATATTGTGCGCAGCTTCACAAAAAATGACCGGGAGTAAGCGATTCATATTTGCAACACCCTTACTTGCACCAGCGTGTGTATATTGTTTTCCAGAGACCTGTTAACAATGGAGATAAAAATGAAAAAACTGTTAATCACACTCTTCTTTTCACTTCCACTAGTAACCGGTGCTTGGGCAGATGAGCCTGCAGACGGCCCCGAGATGTTAGGTTGGTATCACTTTTATGCACCCAATCCCGGCGCTGTTGTAGCGGCAATGGATAAATTCTGGGCTTCAGACTGTGGCAAGGAGTATCCCGCAGATGTGGTCCTAGCCGCTGAAGTTTTTAATGGTGGCAATGCCGCGAGCCACTTCATCCTCAACACCTATCCCAACGCGGCCGCACAGGAAAAGGCTGTCAACATGATGGCTACCTGTGCCGGCGGTCAGGAGTTCCTGACGGAACTACAGACGGCAGGTGTTGTCGGCACCCGCCAGATGCTGGGCTTTCATGCCGTAGAGGGTGGTGACTGGACACAAGATGCAGCTTTCGCCAAATTCGACATTAAGGTAGAGGCGCGTAATCAGGGTGCCTACGTGGCAGCATGGCAAAAGATGATGTCCGCAGTAATGGAAGATATTGATATCAGTTCCTACGGTGTGGGTGCCATCGTATTTGGCAATGACGCCTTTAGTCATTGGGTCTATGTGGGCGCCAAAACATCGACAGAGCTAGCGGCTGCTCAGCAGGCCATTTTAACCCACCCAGCGTTTGCGACTTTCGTGCAGGAGACAAGTACGCTGCGAGAAAATGTGAACACCACGTTGATACAAATCGTTAAAGGCTACTCAAGAAACTGATTCACTGGGTGCTTGGCACATGCCGTAAATAAAGCGCCCCTATTCCATTGGGGGCACTCTTTTTAATCACCCTACTTTGTGCATGTTCCTGCCCTAGCATTGACGCCGTCAGGGCCATAAACCGCAATGGATAAATGGGGCACCTTCCACAGAGTCTGACCCTTAAACCAGCGCGAAGGCATGCATCCGCCCTGAATTATTCGCCATTACTACTACTTCTAGGTGTAGCGCTGTTCATGTTCTTACATCGGGAAAAATGACGCTCAGATCACCGTCTGCACGCTATACCGTTAGAGCTCAACGTCTCTGCAACCCAAATCCTGCCATAGCCAGCATAAGAAGCGTCAATAATCC
Organism: Luminiphilus sp.; assembly: GCA_029253705.1. Taxonomy (GTDB): domain Bacteria; phylum Pseudomonadota; class Gammaproteobacteria; order Pseudomonadales; family Halieaceae; genus Luminiphilus. The sequence continues at coordinate 2,803 of JAQWYY010000128.1, forward strand.
CAACAAAGCCGGCGGCAAAGTTGGAACCGCCTTGGCCTGAGCAGGAGCAATAATTTGTATCGTGGCGGCAATAGGCCCACCCAGTAAATAGTAAGTGGTCGGCTCTGACGCTGCCACGATAACGCAGTCTCCTACTGAGAGCATGGTCACTTCGAGGCTACCCAAGAACGGAATAGTGCAGACCGATGGGGTGTTCGAGGCATAAGCAATCTGGGGCTGTAAGTTTGCTAACGTTTGGGACGTAAATGCCCCGGGCGACAAAGTAAAAGTTTTACCCTTGGCAAAGACTTCTATGTCTTGAGGATCAAATACCAAGCCTGGCTTGGTTGGAACTCCAGCTCCGGGAGATGCAATATGCAGTACCGATTGGGTGACTGGCGCCGCGGGTAAGTAGTCGTCATTTCCCGCCTGCGAAGCCTGAATTTTGCACTCACCGAGAGCAACTATTGTTACCGTCGTTCCAGCTACGTTACAAATCCCTGCAGAGAGCACACTGTAACTAACCGGCAGGCCTGAAGAGGCGACTGCCAGCGGAGAAATCGAATAGGTTGTGTTCAGCCCACCGCTTTGAAAAAAAGAGTTCTGTGAAGGAAAGTCAATCGTCTGAGGCAATTTGCCCGATGTTATGTCGTATAACAGCCGGAAATTTGAGGTCGGGCTCGTTGCGTGCGCCCATGTCACTGCATCGGAACTGGTAAGGATAACACCTTCCTCACCCACGGCGACATATTGCCCGCCATCGTAAGCAATACCCCAGAGATCAAAGGGGGTTCCACTGACTTGGGATGTCCAGGTTGTCGCGTCAGTACTGGTAAGGATCGTCCCGTCCCTTCCAACGACTACGTACAAATTGCTACCGTTATATACAATATCTCGAAGGTCGACCGTGGTGGTACTGCTCTTGGCCTCCCAAGATCGTGTGGTGGGGTCGTTGCTGGTCACAATTGTCCCTGCATCTCCCACCACAACCCATAAACCATTGCCATATTCGATGCCGGAAAGTTGCTTTAACTTTGTTGAGGGAGCATGTTGTGTCCAATCCGTGCTGTCCGGACTGGTTAATATCAAGCCCCCTTCGGTTGAAGTGCCGGACAGCGTGAAGAGGTTGGTCGAATTGTAGGCAGTGTCCAAAACTGTGAAGGAGTAGCCGCTGCTTACTGAGGTCCAATCAGTACCGTTGGGGCTTGTTACAATGCGCCCGTTGTTTCCGGATACAATCCATTGCCCTCCAGCATAAGCCGCGCTCCACAATTGGTCCGAGTTTCCGCTGACTGCTGCGGTCCATTCTTGGGCATTGGTACTGGTAGAAATCGTCCCTCCGCTACCGGCAGCAACCCACTGGCCACTCACATCGGAGCTGACGCCGCGAAGCGTTTGTGAAGTATTGCTGGTGGCTGCGGTCCAAGTATCACCATCGGCACTGTAAAGAATGACTCCCCTGTCACCGACAGTGACCCAGCCCGCAAGGGCCTCAGGCTGCATACCCAATAGCAAGCATACAAAAAAAATGGGGCGTAACTTTTTTAAATGGCACATGTTAAAACGATAACCAATCCGTTGATTAAAGTGGGTTTCTCTAAGCTGGGTCACTCAAGTTGAGGCTTAAATCGCCGTCAGCTTCTCTCAGAGGATATTTATTTAACATATGTTGAAACAAATTTAAATTTTTTACTTGTGCCACTTCAACTTCGAGTTCGGCAATCTCGCGACAGCGTAAAAATCAGCATCTGGTTGATCTTTGACATCTCAAGCGCGCCGATAACCGCTAACCACGCTAATGCCATAAATTCAAAAATGTTTAGTCACTTTTTAACGCTGAAGAGCCGGCCCCGCCCTGTTGGCTAAAGCGTGAAACCAGCGTAGCGACATTTGGTTTTAGGATAGCTCCCACTTCAGCGCACCCTAAATACAGCACGCGCAAACGGAGGGTTTACCCAGTAGTTAGGTAAGTTATCCTTGGTAGACTTCGTTGATCAAAGACATAAGGAATTTGCATGGCTGTTCAGGAATTTGTCGCGCCGAAGTCTCTGCCCGAGGCCCAAGGTATTTTTGCCAACGATAGCAGCGCCTCATGGCTGGCGGGGGGAACCGATTTATTAGTCGGTATACGCTTGGGAATGCGCGACCCCAGTCGCATTATTGATCTGAAACAAATTCCAGAATTAATGGCATTAGACGTCAGTGGAGATTCAATCCTCATCGGTGCCGCGGCCTCCGCCTACGACATTTTGCACAACAGCGAGATCGGTAGCCTGTGCCCCGGGCTGGCAGATGCTTTGGATTTGATCGGCTCTACTCAGATTCAAGGGCGTTGTTCCGCCGGGGGCAATCTTTGCAATGCCTCCCCCGCCGCAGACAGCATTCCAGCCCTTATTGCCAACGGTGCAGTTTGCAGAATTTTAGGTAGCTCGGGTGAGCGACTTTTACCCGTAGAAGACTTCATTGTAGGCCCGGGTAAAAATGCGCTGAAGAGCGATGAACTGCTGGTACAGCTCGTATTACCCAAGCCGATGCCGGCTACTTCTGATGCCTATTTAAGACTAACCCCCAGAACCGAAATGGATATTGCGGTGGCGGGCACTGGAGTCTCAATAACGCTAGATACCGCAGGTATCTGTACCGCAGCACGGGTTGCCATTGGCGCCGTTGCCCCAACGGCGTTGCTCGTTGAAGCCGCAGGACAAACATTAGTTGGCTCGAAGCTGGAGGACGATGCGATTGACAGTGCCGTTACTGCAGTCCGGGCCGCAGCTAGTCCTATTTCAGACAAGCGCGGCAGTGCACAATATCGCACCCACGTTGTGGGAGTGCTCGTCAAAAGGGCTATTCAACGCGCTCAGGCACGAATTAACGCGGGAGCGAAGGCATGAGTACACCACTAAACAAACTCCCTATACAGGCCGTCATTAACGGTGAGCCCAAAATGTTCTTGGCCGCTCCCGGGCAGGTTCTGGCCGACGTGCTGCGGGACGAGCTCGAACTCATTGGCACCAAGATTGGCTGTAACACCGGTGATTGCGG
>JAQWYY010000129.1 GCA_029253705.1 Luminiphilus sp.
GTTTCCATTTACTTAGTCAACGGTATCAAGCTGCAGGGTCAGGTAGAATCCTTCGATCAATTTGTGGTTTTGCTGAAAAATACGGTGTCACAGATGGTCTATAAGCACGCCATCTCCACTGTGGTGCCTGCACGAAACGTGCGCATCCCGCTGGACGGCCCCGAGGAGGACAACGCCGATAACGGCTAAGTCTTCAGACGCGCAGCTCTTTGACCGCCATGCTGGCGGTGAGAACGTCGTCTTAGTTCAGCTGGCTATCGATGACGGCGGGCAGGATCTCGACGCTCAAGAGTTCGAGGAATTGGTGACTTCTGCGGGCGGCAAGCCCGTAGCAATGGTTACTGGGCATCGACGTGCTCCCACTGCAAAATTTTTCGTTGGAACCGGCAAGCTCGAAGAAATACGTACCGTTAAAGATGCTGAGGGTGCGGAGCTCGTCGTATTCAATCATCCCTTAACGCCCAGTCAAGAGCGCAATTTGGAGGGTGCCCTAGAGTGCCGCGTCATAGCGCGTACCGGGCTGATTCTCGATATTTTTGCTCAGCGCGCACGCACCCACGAGGGTAAGTTGCAGGTTGAGCTGGCGCAACTTCAGCATATGAGCACCCGACTAGTTCGAGGTTGGACGCACCTTGAGCGGCAGAAGGGTGGCATTGGTCTGCGAGGACCGGGAGAAACTCAGCTAGAGACAGACAGGCGTTTACTGCGGGCCAGGATTAGAGCCATTGAATCCCGGCTTGATAAAGTCAAAGCCCAGCGAGCTCAAAGTCGAAGGGCGAGAAAACGGGCTGAGTTGCCTCTGGTATCCATTGTTGGGTACACCAATGCTGGCAAATCGACGTTATTTAATCGTTACGCTACTGCCGATGTTTATGCGGCAGACCAATTGTTTGCCACCTTGGATCCTACGTTGCGCCGCGTTGAAATTCCGCATCTGGGGGACGTTGTTCTCGCCGATACTGTGGGGTTTATCTCCGATTTGCCCCACACGCTGATCGATGCGTTTAAAGCGACATTGGAAGAAACCTTAAATGCCGACTTGCTGTTACACGTCATCGATGTTGCGGCGGATCAGCGCGACTACTGGATGTCTGAGGTCGATCTAGTGCTTGCTGAAATCGGCGCAGGTGACATTCCAATGTTGTGTGTGTTCAACAAGTTAGATTTATTAGAGCAGCAGCCACGCATTGTTCGAGATGAGCATGGGTTGCCGACCGCGGTCTATCTTTCTGCTCGTAGCGGTGAGGGGTTGCCACTTCTTGAAGAGGCGTTGAGGGAGCGGTTGCAGGATGAGGTATTCGAGGGCGAAGTCGAATTGACCCCCAGCCAGGGTAAGCTCCGTGCGGCGCTTTTTGATCTAGGCGCGGTGCTTGATGAGTCGTTTACGGCCTCTGGTAACACCCTTTTAGGGGTTCGCTTGCCACAAAAAATTTGGAATCGCTTGCAACATCAATATTGAGTCCCCATGTCGTTAGGTACACACGGCCAATTTTGCTAGACTGTGGTGGTCAACCACTAAGGAATAAACCATGTCATGGAATGAGCCCGGGGGCGGCAACAACCGACCTCGCGATCCGTGGGGCGGCAACGATCAGGGACCTCCTGATCTTGATGAAGCCCTAAAAAAGCTGCAACAGCGACTATCTTCCCTTTTTGGCGGCCGCGGTGGCGGCAGTGGTGCTGGCAGTTCCGGCGGCTCCGGTGGACGCATGTCGGGGGCGCTGCTGGGAGTTATTGCGGCCGGTGTTATCACCGTATGGGCGCTTCTAGGCTTTTATCAGCTGGACGAGCAGGAGCGTGCCATCGTTTTGCGGTTTGGAAAGTATGCGGGAACCATGCAGCCTGGTTTGCAGTGGAATCCCCCTTTGATCGATGAAGTGATCACAGTGAATACGACCAAAATCCGCGCATCTCAAGTTAGGGAGGTGATGCTCACGCAGGATGAGAACATTGTTGAGGTCACCATGTCTCTGCAATACATCATTGATGACCCTGAAAAGTTTGTGCTGGAAGTCCGAGATCCCGAAGTTTCCTTGCAGCACGCAGCCCAAAGTGCGCTACGCCATGTGGTAGGCGACAGCACTATGGACCTGGTGTTGACTGAGGGTCGTGCGGCCATTGCGGGCGACGTGCGCGATCGACTGCAAACGTACCTGGACACTTATGGAACGGGTATCCGGGTGAGCAAGATTAACATTGACGAGGGTAAGCCACCGGCACAAGTGCAGGGCGCTTTCGACGATGTGATTAAGGCTCGTGAGGACGAAGAGCGGGTGAAGAACGAGGCGCAATCCTATGCGAATGGCATTGTCCCTGAAGCTCGCGGCCGTGCTCAGCGAGTGTTTGAAGAGGCCAGTGCTTATCAGCAGCAGGTTATGGCCCAGGCAGAAGGTGAGGCTTCCCGCTTTACCCAACTACTGGCTGAGTATGAGAAGGCACCTAAAGTGACTCGAGATCGGCTTTATTTGGATGCGATGCAAACGGTCATGTCCAACACCAATAAAGTCTTGGTCGATGTTGAAGGCGGCAATAATATGATGTACCTGCCTCTAGACAAGTTGGCCAGGCCCTCCGGGGGAAGTTCGACGTCGGGGAGCTCTCGCAGTGGTTTGAGTGAGCGCGATCTACGCGATATCACCGAGCGCCTTAGACAGGAGCTACGACGCGATATTGACGTGAACGATACTGGAAGGAGTACCCGCTGATGACTGTTAAACAGCTTTGGGGAGGCATAATCGCTGCCCTCGTTATCATCGTAGCGTCAAATTCGTTGTATGTGGTTAAAGAGACCTAGCGGGGTGTTTTGCTCAAGTTCGGTGAGGTCGTCAATCCTAATCTGGAACCTGGCATCCACGTGAAGGTTCCGTTTGTAAACAACGTGCGCCTGTTTGACGGCCGAATTTTGACCGTCGATTCACCCGCAGAACGGTTTTTTACCCAAGAGAAGAAGGCACTAATCGTAGATTCCTATGCGAAATTTCGAGTGCTAGATACCGCCACTTACTACACGGCAACCAATGGTGAAGAGGCCAGAGCAGCTGGACTGCTAGCGCAGCGCATTAACGACGGTCTCCGTAACGAAGTGGCTGTTCGTACCGTGCAAGAGGTGGTGTCTGGTTCGCGAGACGAGGTGATGGAGTCAATCACCCAGAGGCTTTCTGAAGTGGCTGCTACCGAGTTGGGCGTAGAAGTGATTGATGTTCGCGTCAAAAAGATCGACTTGCCGCCGGATGTCTCCAACTCGGTTTATCGCCGGATGAATGCCGAGCGGGAAAAAGAGGCGCGTGAATTGCGTTCAGAGGGTCAAGAGCTTGCTGAGGGAATTCGTGCTTCGGCAGATCGTGAGGTCACGGTACTCGAGGCTAACGCCTTTAGAGAAGCTGAAATGGTTCGGGGTTTGGGAGATGCAGAAGCGACGCGTATTTACGCTGATGCTTATAATCAGGACCCTGAATTCTACGCTTTCGTTCGCAGTCTCAAGGCCTATCAAGAGACCTTTAATGCGGGTAGCGACATCATGGTAATCGATCCTGATAATCAGTTTTATCAGTACTTGAGAAGCCAGAACGCCGGCAGTAAGTCTGGCAAGTAAGTCTAGTTATGTCGTCCAACGAGCGTTGGTTACTACCCGACGGTATTGATGAATTGCTGCCCGAGAGGGCAGCCTCTGTTGAGGCTCTTCGCAGAGCCTTGCTAGATGATTGTGCCCGTTGGGGTTATCGCTACGTCATACCCCCCTTAGTTGAATTTACTGACTCCCTGTTAGTGGGTTTGGGCGCAGACCTCGACGTGCTCACCTGCAAATTTTCAGACCGCAACAGCGGCAGGATGCTCGGCGTGCGTGCCGATATGACGCCTCAGGTAGCAAGAATTGATGCCCACTCACTGGGTGAGACTGGCGTCACACGACTCTGCTATACGGGGTCGACACTTCACAGCGCATCGCAGTCTACGTCTGTCGGGCGCTCGCCCATACAGCTGGGCGCTGAACTTTACGGTTGCGCAGAGATTAGCGCTGACCTTGAAGTTATCGATCTGATGCTGGCACTAATGACCCGCGCCGATACCGAAGAACGGCACGGGCCAATAACGTTAGATGTGGGGCACGTGGGTGTTTATCAGGCAGTGCTTAGACACTCGGGCATCGAAGGTGATGCGGCAGCTACCATTTTTGACGCACTGCAGCGGAAATCTTTACCCGACTTGGATGAGGCGACAACAAGCAGCAATGCCGAGGTCATGTCGACACTGAGATCGCTCGTTAATCTTCACGGTGGCGCCGATGTGCTCGAGCAGGCCAGATCTTGTCTGGCGCATGTGCCTGCGGCTCTCGCAGCGCTAAATGAAGTTGAGCAGGTGATACAGGCCGTAAAGGCAGTGCACCCCTCAGTATCGGTGTACGTTGATCTCGCCGAGCTACGCGGGTTTCAATATCACACGGGTTTGGTATTTGCGGCGTATTTGGAAGGTGTGGGAGCGGCGGTAGCCACGGGAGGGCGCTACGATAATGTGGGCGCAGTCTTTGGCCGTAGTCGTCCAGCGACCGGTTTTGCCTTTGATCTTAAAGCACTCATGGCGGCGGCCAGGCCGGCTGTTGTGGCAGATTCATGGGTGTCTGCTCCAGATTTGAAGGATGCCGACCTTCTAAACGCCGTCCGTAAGTTGCGCGCTACCGGCCGGTCAGTGGTAACAGCTCTTGGTGGAACGCACGATCCCCGTTGTAGTGAATTGCTGGTGAAGGGGGATGACGGCTGGGTCATTCGGCCCCTAAACCCAGGAGAGAATTAATGAGTAAAAATGTGGTGGTCCTGGGCACTCAATGGGGTGACGAGGGCAAGGGCAAGATCGTGGATTTGCTCACAGAGCAGGCTTCTGCGGTCGTTCGCTTTCAGGGTGGCCACAACGCGGGACACACGCTGGTTATTAACGGCGTAAAGACCGTTCTACATGTGATTCCATCGGGTATTTTGAGAGACGGCGTACAGTGCCTGATCGGTAATGGCGTGGTCCTGTCTCCCGCAGCACTGCTTAAAGAGATGGGCGAGCTGGAGGAAACAGGTGTCCCGGTGAGAGAGCGGTTGGTGATCTCCGCAGCCTGCCCCTTAATACTGGCCTACCATGTTGCCCTCGACAAAGCTCGAGAGCAGCGTCGGGGCATTAATAAAATTGGCACAACGGGTCGGGGCATAGGCCCTGCCTATGAGGATAAAGTCGCACGACGCGGGCTTCGTTTAGGTGATTTAAGAAATCCTGAGCGTTTCAAAGAGACGCTGACTGAAGTGCTGGATTACCACAATCACGCGTTAGTTCACTACTACGGTGCCCAGCCCCTTGAGCTGAACGACGTATTCGACCAAGCCATTGCTGAGGGTGAGCAGTTACTTCCCATGATGGGAGATGTCACTTCCATGCTTCACGATTTTCGCCGCGCAAATAAGCGCATTCTTTTTGAAGGTGCTCAAGGCTCTCTGCTGGATATTGACCATGGCACGTATCCTTTTGTGACCAGCTCCAATACAACCGCAGGCGGAACGGCCACAGGGTCGGGCTTTGGACCTTTATATTTGGATTACGTTTTGGGTATTACCAAGGCCTATACTACTCGAGTGGGTTCTGGGCCTTTTCCCACCGAATTGTTTGATGCTGTAGGTGAGCGTTTGGCTGAACGTGGGCATGAGTTTGGTGCGACTACGGGACGACCACGGCGCTGCGGATGGTTCGATGCTGTGGCCTTGCGCACGGCCGTCAATATTAATTCGATCTCAGGTTTGTGCCTGACGAAGCTCGATGTTCTGGACGGTTTGGATGAGATCAAGGTGTGTGTGGCCTACGAAGACAAGGGAGGGAACGCCGTTGCGAACCCTATTGATGCTGTTGACTACGAAGCGCTGACACCGGTTTATGAAACAATAAGCGGTTGGGAGGAGTCTACAGTCGGTGCACAAACTGTTGACGCACTGCCGGCTGCGGCTCGAGATTATATTGCTCGCCTTGAAGTTCTGGTGGGCGCGCCCATCGATATTATTTCCACCGGTCCCGATCGTGAGGAAACCATTGTGTTACGAAGCCCTTTTAGCTAGACCATGTTGTTAGCCACAAAGCTTCTGTCGCTGTTGGTGTACCCCCTGTCCCTAGGGTTACTGCTGTTGCTGGTCGCCGTAATCTCGGGGGCGATAGGGCGCAGAGGCTTGAGCTGGCTTATGACCTTGCTCGCCTTTTTGGTGATTTATTTTCCGGCGACTGAATTTGGCTCTGAGGCTCTAATGCAACCGCTAGAGGGTCGCCACCCCGCATTTTCTCCCGAGGAGTTGCCTGCCGCCGATGCTATTGTTTTATTGGGGGGGGCGAGTAACGGTCCGGCGCGCTTTGGTCGCGGTGCCGACCTCAACGATGCGGCCGATCGCGTTATGTTTGCGGCGGAACTTTATTTTTCGGGCAAAGCTCCGATCATCTTAATTTCGGGTGGCAGTGCCGAATCTAGGCCTGCTGAGGCTGAACTTCTGGCGCAGCAGTTACAGGCACTCCAAATACCGCGAAAGCAGCTACTATTAGAGACGCAAAGCCGCACAACCTTTGACAACGCAGTTATGGCGGGTGAGATGCTTAAAAACGCCGGCCTGAACCATATTTTGCTGGTGACCAGCGGGGTACATATGCGACGGTCTCTGGCACTGTTTGAAAAGCAGGGGCTGCAGGTAACGGCAGCCGCTACTGACCATCAAATTCCACAGTTCTCAGACCCTTATCTACCCGGTTGGGTGCCCACCTTCTCGCGGCTTGCTCGATCCAGCCGTGCGATACATGAGTGGGTCGGTTATTGGGCTTATGACAACTCGGGCAAGCTTTGAGCAGCTGCCTTAAATAAACTGGAGCTTCATGTCGCTATAACTCGAGCCGGTCCAACGTTTAAAGGCCCGGTAGAAGCTATTAACTTCGGCATAACCTAGCTTCCAGGCGAGTGTCTTGCCCGGAACCCAGCGATCCTCAAGTTGACACTCACAGTGATACTGACGCACCTGATCCAGTAGTTCCTGATAGCTAATGTTATCGACGCGTAACCTGCGGCGCAGGGTCGTGGGGCTAATACCTAACTCGTCGGCAATGTGGTCGGAGCGCAGACGGCTAAGATCGCCGGTGATTAGCAGGTTGAGAACGCGCAGTGTGGTGTGTGAAAAAGAGACCGCTGATCGCTGCGTGACGCGTTGCACCTGCTCTTGATTAATGGCTGGTTTGGGTGCACTCACGTGAATGACGCGCTGTGCGCGAGTAAAG
>JAQWYY010000138.1 GCA_029253705.1 Luminiphilus sp.
CACACGTTTGGGATTTTCACCGCAGGCCATTTTCAAGCCATAAGGGGCACCGGGAAACTTCATCGCTTGGTAGGTATTTTTGGGAATATTTTTTAGCGTCACGCTGCGGCCGCCAAATAAATTTGCAGACCCTGGTAATATTTGCAGTGTGGTAATGCCGCCCGCGATAGCTCTAGAAAACCCTGGGTCTTGCGGCCACACGCTGTGCTCTGCCCATACCTCAGCGGTGACGGGGGCGGTAGCCTCATTACCATCTGAATGAGCCGAAACACCTGGGCTAGGGTAAACGCCCAGATGTGAGTGCACATCAATAATGCCCGGGGTTAGCCATTTTCCGGAAGCATCAATGGTATCAACACCCTGGGTTGGTACCGAGCCTTCACCCACCCAAACAACTTTTCCGTCCGAGATATACATATCGGCTTGGTCAAGGCGCCGACCATCTCCAGTCAAAATGGTCGCGTTGGTAATTAGCGTGGGGGACGAGGGTAATGGCTGATAGGTAGATGGGAAGGGTGAGGCTGATGCTGTAGTTGCGAGGGCTGCCAAAAGAACCGCAAAAATTGAGCGCATGGTGTGTCCTTGAAGGAATTTTTTAGACCGCAAACTCTAAAGGTTTGTGCGCCTTCTGCCAATCAGATGCAGCCACCGTTTGGTTAGGCTGCTGTGCCCAGTGGTAACGCCTCGGTGTTGTGATTGGGTACTTCTGTGCTGCCCCTGAGGTGGGGCAGCGACGTTGAAAAATGTTCGGACAGCATCGGCCTGCGCCATCGTATCGTCGTAACCCAACTGCATAAGCCGTTGGCAGTATCCGGGTTCAAACAAAATATAGGACAGAGCTCCTCCAGAACCTGTTGTCTTTATTGATCCGGTTTTTTGTAGAAACCAGCGCATCGATCGTGGCAGCTCGCTGATGTGTTCCCGAGCCAATTCACTGAGGGAGCGAGAGGGTGAGATCACCAGTGTGTCAATCACCCGCATATTACCTAGCCCGGCTGACTTAAGCTGTTTTTGGTTTAGTGGTGCAACTAGCGCGTTAATTCTTTGCAAAGACTCTAGGTCTGTTTGTATTGAATCTAAAAAGACGGCATTAAGCATTTGTCCCAAAACTTGCGGAATGGTTGGCGCAACCTCAGGGTGCGGGTCCTTTTCAAAATCGTCAGCGCTTTCGCTAACGCCAATAATAAAGAGCCGCTCGGCTCCTAGTCGTATTGCCGGGCTTAAAGGTCGAGATTGTCGAAGCGCACCATCACCGAAGAAGTGCTTGTCGAGTCGGACAGAGGGAAACAGGGTGGGTAGCGCCGAGGACGCCATGAGGTGGTCCACATTCAACTTACAGGGTGCACTTCGACGGTGTGCGCGAGTCCAAGATTGAACATGTTCTTGAGCTTGAAAAAACGTGGTGGAATGGCCATTGGTGTAGTTCATGGCGGTAATCCCCAGCCCCTCCAGTTCTCCCTTAGCTATGGCCGCGTCGACCCGCTCAAACTCAATAATATCAGTCAGGAGCTTTCGTAAAGGGCTGTTGTCAAGCAAGGCCAGCGGCCGCTGCCCATCGTGGCTACCTCTCAGGAGAGCCCAAAGCATGCGAAAGGCGTTGCGTATAACACCCTGAGCGTCGGTTCGATATACCTCATCGCTGTCTAGGGAAGCCCACACAGCGGCTAGAGCCCGCGTTCTACTGCGAAATGATCCTGAGCGGCCAGCAAGCCCGAGTGCATTTATTGCACCGGCTGATGTGCCCGTGATAACTGGAAAGGGTTGTTGAATGCTTGGCGGCAGCAGTTCGGCGACGCCGCGCAATACACCAACCTGATAGGCGGCACGAGCGCCTCCGCCAGCCAAAATGAGACCTGTTTTAACAGACATGAATCTACTCGCCGAATTGCATTACAGCAGTTAACCTTGACAGGGCCAGACTATAAGAGACTCAGTTATGCGACGCTTCATTGATCTTTCGATATACCTCGAGAACGATGTCATTAGTGACCCCCCTATGATGCAGCCTAAAATCGAGTATATCCGACACGATGCAGGTGCCGAGCAGGTAAAGCTATTTTTTGATGGTTTAGAAAGCGACGAATTACCAGACTCTGAGGGTTGGGCTGTGGAATTTGTTCAGCTTTGTACCCACAACGGGACTCATCTTGACGCGCCTTACCACTATCACAGTACGATGAATGGCCAAGACGGGCACCCAGAGCGTGCGATTACCATCGATGAAGTGCCCCTTGAGTGGTGTTTTCAGCCCGGGGTAAAGCTTGATTTTCGTGACAAAGCCGATGGCTATGTGGTGACTGCCGCCGATGTTGAGGCGGAGCTAGCGCGCATCAATCATAGGCTCAAGCCTCTGGAGATTGTGTTAATCAATACGGCGGCCGGTAAAGCCTACGGGCAGCCCGATTACGTTAACAAAGGCTGCGGTATGGGTTACGAAGCAACCATGTATTTATTGGAACAGGGTGTCCGCGTGACGGGTACTGATGCCTGGAGTTGGGATGCTCCATTTAGTTACACCGCCGAGCGCTACGCTGTGGATAAAGATGCGAGCATCATTTGGGAGGGGCATAAAGCAGGCCGCGATGTGGGCTATTGCCACCTTGAAAAGCTCCATAACTTAGAGGCACTGCCACCTCAAGGGTTCACCGTTAGCTGCTTCCCTCACAAGGTCAGAGGTGGGTCGGCAGGGTGGACCCGGGCAGTTGCCATCATTGATGATGACGCCGAAAAAAATGACTAAGCCATGCTTACATTTTTCAGTGTCGCATAAGCCTCGAGGGCGCTTTCCCTAGCGGTGCGATGATCAACAATGGGGTTGGGGTAGTTTGTGCCCAATTCTACCCCAGCGGCCCGTAAGGTTAACTCGGGTGCCTCCCAAGGTTTATAGAGGTATTTATCGGGCATCTCTGCTAACTCAGGAACCCAACGGCGGGTATAGGCGCCTGCCTTATCAAATTTCTCTCCCTGCGCAATTGGATTGAAAATTCGAAAATAAGGTGAGGCGTCGGCTCCCGAACCGCCAACCCACTGCCAGCTACAGGCATTAGAGGCGAGGTCGGCATCTAGCAGACAGTCCCAGAACCATAGCTCCCCCTCACGCCAATGGGTGAGTAGGTGTTTGGTCAAGAAGGAAGCTACCACCATTCGCACACGATTATGCATGAACCCTGTTTGCCAAAGTTCTCGCATTCCAGCGTCAACGATCGGGTAGCCGGTATTGCCCTGTTGCCAGGCAGATAAGTTGGCGGAGTGGGTCTGCCATGGAAAATATTCAAACTTAGGATTGAAAGCTCTGTCAGGCATTGCGGGAAACTGTGCCACAAGGTGATTGCAGAACTCTCGCCAGCCAATTTCAGACAGAAATTTATCAATCGAACCTGCGTCGTTGGGGTTGCTTTGCTTGGCATTTTGAGCTGTCCACCAAACTTGTCTTGGGGAAATTTCTCCAAATTTCAGGAAGGGAGATAGGCGAGAGGTATTTGGCTGAGCGGGAAAGTCTCTGCCATCGCCGTAACTGTCGACGTGGCTCTGTAAAAACGTGTTGAGGGCGTGACTGGCTCCGGTCTCCCCGGGCTGCCAAAGCGCCCCCCAATTTTCGGCCCAATTGGGCTGCTTAGGGCACAACCCCCACGTAGCAAGTTCATCTGAATATGGCCACGCATTTGGGCTAAGCAGCGCCGGCGTCGGCTGAGGCTGGGCTGGAGCTGGCTGCTTTAGACAGGCACGCCAAAACGGAGTGAATACTTTAAAAGGGGTTCCACCACCGGTTCTTACAGTTTCTGGTTCAAATAGTAGCGTCCCGGGGTATCGTTTAAATTGGCCACCAGCAGACTCGGTGGCGTCTCGAACTTTCTGTTCAATATCGGCTGCCCAAGGCTGGTACTGGCGACTGGCAAAAATATTTTGTGCACCAGTTTCTGCAAGCAGCTGTGTCAGAACTTGTGCCGTTTCGCCACGTCGCAGAATGAGTCGGCTTCCTGCCGCCCTTAGGTCTGCGGCCAACGACTGGAGGCTGTGATGCAGCCACCACTGACTGGCGCCCCCCAATTTCCAATCACCCCCCAGTGCCTCATCCCAAATAAATACAGGGATTACTTGACCAGCTTTAGAAGCAGCGATTAAACCGGGTAGGTCTGCGAGACGCAGGTCGTGCCGAAACCAGTACAGCGAAGCATTAGACATGGTTAATTCCTTGATGATCTGGGTGTTGGGTAAGTGGCGACAGGGCCGCGGCGATGTCACGAAAAAGAGCGAGTGCCCCAGCGTTAATTTTTAAAGTTGCGATTGCATCGGCGCGGGTAGTGCCTTCGTTAAATACCACAAGGGGTTTGCCTTGATCGATCGCCTGTCGGCAAAAGCGAAAACCTGAAAAAACTTGTAGCGAACTTCCGACGACTAGCAGTCCGTCAGCTGCAGTCAACGCATCTTGACAGCGCTCGACACGTTCTCGGGGCACTGTACCTCCGAAAAAAACAACGTCGGGCTTGAGCATGCCGCCACAGATTTCGCAGTCCCAGACTGTGATGCCGGCTACCTGATCTGCCGACAGGTCAGCGTCACCATCTGGGCGAGCAGCCAACGCAAAACCGCGATGCTGTGGGTTGAGCTTTTCCAGCTCACATTGAACGCGTTCGCGGTCGTAGCCGGCCCCACAGTCGAGGCAGACAACGCGGTCTAGGCGCCCGTGCAGGTCGACGACATTCTGACTGCCAGCGGCTTGATGTAAACGATCAACATTTTGGGTGACCACCAGGGTTGTCCTGCCAGATTGTTCGAAGTCGACTAGGGCTCGATGATTGGCGTTAACTGGTGAGTCTCGAACGTTAGGCCATCCAACCATTGACCGCCCCCAGTAGCGTTGTCGGGCTTCGAAACTCTGTATGAACTCCTGGTGCTGGATTGGACGGTTGCGTAGCCAAGTGCCCTTGTTATCTCGATAGGTAGGTATGCCGGAATCAGCACTGATGCCGGCACCGGTTAATATTAGCCAGCGAGGATGCTGCGAAAAAAGTTGAATGAGTTGTGACGTTATTTTATCCATGACACGTATACGGTCCTATACTAACCCTGGTTGCGTGTTAGGGCTGCCGCTTGCAAAGAAATAAACCTCTGGAGTTGATGCTATGCACATACTGGTGACGGGCGGGACGGGATTCATAGGATCGGCTCTCGTTCCAGAGTTTCTCAAGCGCGGTTTTTCAGTCACTGTGCTGACTCGGCATCAGCAACCCGTCCGAGCTGGGGTAACGTACGTGCAGTCATTGGACGCACTGCAAACCCCGGTTGATGTTGTGATAAATCTCGCTGGAGCTAGTTTGGCTGGGCGTCGCTGGAGTGACGGTTACAAGGCCGAGATGGTGGCAAGTCGTGCTGGTTTCACAGAGCAACTGGTGCAATGGATGAGCGCCCAATCTATACCGCCAGGCCTGCTTATTTCTGGAAGTGCCATTGGGTTTTATGGCTGTAGTCGTGATCAATTCTTTGACGAAACCTCTCCCGGGGGGCGTGGTTTTTCTGCGCAGCTTTGTCAGGCCTGGGAGAGTGCTGCAAGTGTTTTGGAAGGCTCCGAAACTCGCGTAGCAACGCTGCGGCTGGGGGTGGTTTTCGACCGTAGTGGAGGCGCACTTAGCGAGATGATGCGTTCCTTTAAGCTCGGTATTGGCACATGGATGGGAGACGGCGAGCAATGGCTCAGCTGGGTGCACCGTGCCGATGTGGTGCGCGCGATTCTCTTTTTGTGTGGAGACGAAAAGGCTAGCGGTGCTTACAACGTGGTGGCCCCCAGGCCCGTTACTCATCGCGAATTCTCTAGAGTGTTGAGTGCGAGAAAACCAACGCTACTAAATTTTGGGCTGCCCGCACCCATTGCGCGCCTGTTGCTGGGTGAAATGGCTGACGAGCTTCTGCTCGAAGGGCAACGCGTTACCCCGAACAAACTACTCGAGGCGGGCTTTGATTTTCGGTTTGCTAGCCTTGATAGCGCCCTAATAGATATTTTGGCCCGAAGTAAAGAGTAACGCGCCCCGGATAGGACGCTCGTTGTGCATATCACTCGGCGCTCAGTAATTACTGGCTTCGCTGTAATCTGCGAAGGCGGCTTTGACGGAATCCTTCGATTTTAATTTGCGCAGCGCCGACCTCTCTAGCTGGCGCACCCACTCACGACTTACCCCCATGCTGTCAGCTACTTCGGCTCGACTAAGCGGCGGACCGTCGTGCAACCCCCATCTGGCTACAACAACGCGCTGCTCCGATGGCTCCAGTGAATCGACCGCTCCACCTAAAAACTTGTGCAGCGACGCTTGCTCGGCTGAATCCTCGGTCCCGCCATACGGCTCGCCCGACAGTGTATCTAGCAAGGTGCCCTCATCGTCGTCAAACCTAGGTGCATCCAAGGACACGCCAAGATTGCGCATCTGTAGGAGCTGCCGGACTTTATCGACGTCCATGTCTAGCTTAGCCGCCAGTGTCTCTTCATCAGGCTCGATACCGGTCCGGAGCTGCTCAATGGCCTTTTCCTTGTACAGCCTGCCCATCTGCTCCTGAACGTGGGTTGGTAGTCGGATAAGTGTTCCAACATCGCCAACGTACCGCCGTACCGCTTGGGTAATCCAGTTAAAACAGTAGGTGCTGAACCTAAAACCTTTCTCGAACTCAAATTTTTCGGCGGCACGAATGAGTCCCAAAGTACCTTCCTGTACCAAATCTAGGTAGGACACCCCTCGTCCTTTATACCTGCCAGCGATAGAGTAGACGAGGCGAAGGTTGTGCATTACCAGTTTGTCTCGCGCTTCGGTGTACATGCGTAACTCACGACGCAGCGCTTTCATGACCTCTCGCTCCAGCACGTGTCCACTAATTGGTGGCTGCCATTGTCGCTCCCAATTAGCGATTGCATCGGCCACGCTGTCGGGGAACTGCCCTCCGGCTCTGCGTAGCATTGCGACAGACATGCCCACCGTGAGACTCGCGGGGAGTTTCAGTTTTGTGAGGTGAGGAATGCGTGCTTGAGTTGTCTTAAGCGTTCTTAATTTTCTGGCGGCGACGGTTGCTAGTTCGTGGGCCTTTCCGTCAGCAAAGTAATCAGTGAGCTCCCTGCGCAGAACAAAATGTTGGTCCCGATTCGAAAAACGGCCGATTTCAGGCGGGTTAGCACCGCACTGCTGCAGAAATACTGCCGTGTACTGTGTAAGCTCCGGCACCTCGGCGAATAGCCTTTGCAGAGCCCTTACTGCCTGCCACTTGCGCCCATCGATTTCGCGCTCTTCGTCTGCGGTCAGCAGGGCGTAGCGCCGTGCTTCAGCAAACATCAGCTCGAGATCGCGGTCGTCAGCTTGATCTGATCCTTTCATGCGCTCTGTACTCCCCCGGTAGATGCAAAACTATACGGGGTGTTGGACCTACAAAGATCCCTTTATACGGCAGTTTGTCCAACCTGATTGTAGACAAAACATATACAATGATCCTCGTTTGAAGAGTTTTGTCCAGAAAAAGCAGATCTATTGGTGGGATTAGAGCGTAACTTTGGACAAAACCAGACAAAGCTCATGGAGTGTCACGCGATGAATGCCCCCGTTACTGCAGTAACCCAGTTAGAACCCCGGCCACTATATGGCATTGGAACCGTTGCCCGGTTAACCGGTTTAAAGCCCGATACTTTGAGAGTCTGGGAGCGTCGCTATGGCTTGGGAGCTAGCTATAAATCGGCATCAGGGCGGCGCCAGTACACCCAAGCCGATTTGGAGCATTTGCAGCTAATTGCCGCCTTAGTTAATGATGGGGCAAGAATTGGTGAGGTCGCCTCCTCAGAACGAAAAACACTGGAACTTTTAATCAAAGGCCGCGGTAAGCATCTCGAGCGTGCAGTACCCGCGACCAAGCCTAGGGTCGTGTTTGTTGGAGCGGAGCTTTGCAGCTGGCTGGACGGGCACCAGGGTTGTATTTCGGGTGTCAGCGCGCTTCTGGCGCGTCAACCCCTCGCAGAAATCGCTGCCACTCTCGATGTGGGTGATGAGGAAGTTTCGCTATTGGTGCTCGATTGTCCCGCTGTTTCACTGGCCCAAATCCAGCTTGTGCAGCAACTTAAAACCCGTTTGGGTTCACCTAACGTTATCGTAACGTACAGGATGGCCAATGATCGTTGGATCTCTGAGCTCAATCGACAGGGAGCTGAGGCTATTGCATTCCCGATGGAGCCTGCGCGATTGGCTTACGAGATGGGTCGCATTTCCGTTGAGAATGATACCCGTCAGGGCGAGTTCGATCTCGGAGACCTCGTAAAGCCGAAGGCACGGATGTACTCAGAGAGTGAATTGGCCGCGGCGGCGCAGCTTAAACGATTGGTTAATTGCGAATGTCCAAACCATATCGTAGAGCTCATCAATATGCTCAACCATTTTGAGCAATACACAACCGAGTGCGCTGTCGATAATTGGACAGACGCAGCGGTGCACTCCTGCATGTATGCCTACACGAATCAAGCGCGTTACCTAATGGAAAAAGCATTGAAGGGTGTTTTAGATGAGCGGGGTATGGAGTACCACTCTCTGCTACGTGAACTCTCTAGCTAAACTTATGAATTATTGCCGGTCGGACTAGTTCGACGCCTCTAGGCTACGCAGGGTGGTTTGATCTGAGCGCTGCTTAACTATTTTTTAGCGCCTGAGGCGACGAATAGTGTATTCAGAACCCCTTGCTGTGATCGTTGCGTTGGGCACGAAAAGCTGGTGCCTTTAATGGCCGACATAGCAAATGCATCTCTGGGTCCGTATGGTGTCACTGAGGTTCAAAAAACGAAGTGGTGCGCGTTCCACCGTGATAATAATATGACTTGCGATGTTTGGCTGGTGTCGTAATGATGGCACCACACGGGACGCTAATGACCCCACACAGGTAAGCTGCTCTATGCAATACCTAGCGATAATTATAAGCGCTGCAATGTTCGCGTTTAGTGGCTACATGTACAGCCAAACGGGTGACTGGGTAGCCCTTGTGTTTATGATTGGCAGCGGCGCTTACGGTCTTTTATTTGCGAGTGGTAAAGTTGCAACGGGTCTGGGTCGCAACTCTTCAGACAAGTGATCGATAAAAAATGATCGCAATTATGACAGGGCAAACAAACCGTACGTAGACAGGCCAAATGCGCCAAAAAACGCCTTCTGCTACTTGAGGATCGTTTTTCTGCAGTTCCGCCAGCACAAAGTTGCGTTGCCACACCCACCCAACAAAGACACAGAGTAAAAGCCCCAGCAGCGGCTGCCCATAGCGGGTACTCAAAGCAATGACCGCACCAAATAAATTTTCGAAGTCTAGAATAATTAGGCTGCTAAGCCCCGCAATTAGCCCTCCTGCCACTATAGCCGCTCGTTTGCGAGACCATTCGAAGCGCTCGACGATAAAGGCGACTGGCACTTCTAAAATAGAAATCGATGAAGTTAATGCGGCGATGGTCATTAAAAAGAAGAACGCGGTTGCGAGGGCAATGCCGACCGTTCCCATAGTCGCAAATAGCTCGGGTAATACGGTCAGTATGAGCGTGTCCTCTGACAGTAGAGCGCCGCTGGCACTAAAGATTTCTACGCCGCGCTCTGCCGCAACGTACATAACGGGTAAGATCAAAAAACCCGCCAGCACGGCAATGCCTACGTCAATGAGCGCAACTTGAGCCCCAATTGACGGCAGATGTTCTTTGTCAGAGATATAGGAGCCATAGACCAGCATGGTGCCTACGCCGAGAGATAGAGAGAAAAATGCTGAGCCTAAGGCCGACAAAATGAGTTGCGAGGACAATATCTTGCTGAAGTCGGGAATCAAATAGACCCGTAGTCCAGTCATGGCGCCTTCTAGGGTGAGAACGTAGGCGGCGAGTGCGATCAAAGTAATAATCAGTGTCGGCATTAGTCGCGAAGACCAACGCTCAATCCCTTCTTTGACACCCCCCATAATGATGGCGATGGTCATGAGCATGAATACACCCATTAAAATAAGATTTCTGGGAATCGTGAAGCCGGTTAACCAATTAGCCGCATCGCTCGCACCAACAACCTCCAGTGGGTAGGCAATGGTGTATCCCAGCATCCAGCCCGCCACGATGCCATAAAAGCTTAAAATCATACTGGCGACTAAAATTCCCAACAGGCCAGTACTGGTACCAATAGCTTTGGTTACAGGTCCCCTGGAAATGCCCGACAGCGCCGCAACAGAATTACCGTGGGTGTAACGGCCTAAAATCAGTTCCGCCATCAGAACGGGATATGCGAGTGCAAAGGCTAGTATGAGATATACCAAGAGAAAGGCGGCGCCGCCGTTGCTCGCTGCCTGGGTAGGGAAGCCCCAGATATTGCCCAAGCCGACTGCGGAGCCTGCTGCGGCAAATATAAACCCCAGACGGGAACCAAATTGACCACGATTTGCCGTCACGTATTGCCTCTCAAAACGTTATTTTTATGTAAAGCGCGACTTTACCACTACGTAAGATGCATTGCAGATCCCCCTTACGTAAATACCGTGTTATCCTCGCGCCTCCTCACTGCCCGGGTGGTGAAATT
>JAQWYY010000142.1 GCA_029253705.1 Luminiphilus sp.
AATTACTGATAAAACTCCGGTGCTTTTTGCTGGCTGAGAAAATGCGCTAGATCATGCTGTATCCAAAAATCCGCATCGCTCTCACTTACAAGAGCCTCGACACGGTCCATCGCGGCCAAGGTTGCGGGTTTATCAACGTTGAACAAAGGAACCACACGGTTAGTTCGACTCACTGGAAAGTGATATAGATCCCCAGACAGTACGACCGGGCCATAATCAGCCAAATCGACATAGAGCACCTGATGACCTGGGGTGTGCCCATAGGCTGAGATGAGCTTAACTCGACCATCCCCAAACACATCATGATCCCCAGTGAGGACTCGAGTGGGTCGCTCTGCCATTGCGACCAATAATGTCGGATCGATGGCGGGCACTGAGGTACCAATAGGGTCCAAAAACGCCTTGTAATCCCCTTGCTGCACTAACCAATAACTGCTGGACACGTCATTGGCAGCTCCCACGTGATCCCAGTGAATGTGGGAGAACGCAGTAAACTCTAGGGAATCGAGATCAAACCCCAAGTCCATTTCCTCTAGCTGCTGCGCCAGAGTTTTGTCTAAAGCAACATCGACTCCGTCACCACGACTTATCCAGCCGCTGCTTTTCGCAAGGTCTGAGGGTAGTCCCGCATCCCAAAGTAACTGCCCTTTAGGGTGGTCAATGATGTAGCAGGGCGCCGCCAACTCTCGGATTGCAGTATCTGTTTCAGAAAGTCCAAAACCCGCCACTGATTCGAAGCGAATTCGGCCACAATCAAATATAAACAAGCGCAGAGGCCTAGTGTGCGCGGCGGCTTCTTGATCAGGCGTAGCTGAGTTCACCGTCACCCCTGCTGTCTCTTCAGTTGGCTTTAACGAACCACTACATCCCACGAATAATCCGCACAGTAATAAGACAAAAGCTCGTTTCATGCCCACAAATACCTTTTTCAATAAGCGTTAAACCTGTTCCACCATAGTGGCCACCTTAAAAGGGCAATCCACACAATAATGATGGTCGCGGTCCGAAGTGAGTCTGCACCGTTCAACACCGCTCAACAACCCTGGGAAACAAGACGCCTAATCTAAGGTAAAAAAAACCCCAATACCAAAGGCACTGGGGCTTTCTAAAAATCTTTAAGGAACTAGACGGGGTTTTACTCCTCGTCTTCGCCCTCAATCGCGTCTTCAACTTCTTCAGGCTCCGGACGATCAACCAGCTCAACATAGGCCATTGGTGCCTTGTCTCCGGTGCGGAAGCCGCACTTCAAAATACGGATATAGCCACCGGGACGCTCTGCATAGCGCGGGCCTAGCTCATCAAACAACTTGCCGACGGCTTCCTTGCTGCGAGTACGATCAAATGCCAATCGACGATTGGCCACGCTGTCGGTCTTAGCTAAGGTAATCAGAGGCTCCGCATAGCCGCGTAACTCTTTTGCCTTGGGTACTGTTGTTTTAATCAGCTCGTGCTCCACAAGCGATACTGCCATGTTGCGAAACATAGCTTTGCGATGGGAGCTGTTACGATTTAGCTGTCGACCGCTATGACGATGACGCATTGTCTTTTTCCTTCCATAAGGTCCCTAACTTGAGACCAGTTACCTAATAAGTGACTAAACGCTCAATAAACGCTCATCGTTACGCAAGCTAGCCGGCGGCCAGTTTTCCAACCGCATACCCAGAGACAAGCCCCGCGACGCCAAAACGTCTTTGATCTCGGTCAAAGACTTCTTACCGAGGTTCGGTGTTTTAAGAAGCTCTACCTCGGTGCGCTGTACAAGATCGCCAATGTAATAAATGTTTTCGGCCTTCAAACAGTTAGCCGATCGTACTGTTAACTCAAGATCATCAACAGGACGGAGCAAGATAGGATCAACCTCATCATCGGCTTCTTGCGCGGTGGCTTGCGCCTCGCTCTCGAGGTCGACAAAGACCAGCAACTGCTGCTGCAATATTGTCGCAGCACGCCGAATGGCCTCTTCGGGATCAATTGTTCCGTTTGTTTCCAAATCGATAATCAGCTTGTCGAGGTCGGTGCGCTGCTCAACTCGTGCTGAATCGACCACATAAGAGACGCGTCGAACGGGAGAAAATGACGCATCCAACTGAAGTTTGCCAATCGAGCGTGTTTCTTCTTCAGGGTTTATACGAGAGTCTGCTGGTGAATAGCCACGACCCCGCTCAACCACAACACGCATCACAAGCTCTTGATCAGCAGTCAAATGACATATGACGTGGTCAGGATTTCCAATTTGCACATCGTGGTCAGTCTGAATCTCAGCGGCGGTAACTGTGCAAGGGCCTTTTGCCACGAGAGACAGCTCTGCCTCATCTTTCCCTGTCATCGACAGCGCTACACCTTTCAGGTTCAGCAGAATCTCGATGACGTCTTCTTGGGCACCCTCAACCGCAGAATACTCGTGTTGCACGCCGTCGATTTCCACCTCGGTGATCGCACAGCCGGGCATGGAAGAAAGCAAGATGCGCCGCAGCGCGTTACCGAGGGTGTGCCCGAAACCACGCTCGAGTGGCTCAAGGGTAACCTGTGCGCGTGTCGAAGACTTCTCGTCGACCTTGATGACGCGGGGGGTAAGAAACTCATTCACATTCGTGGACATAGGATACCTGCTGTTGGTAGTTGAGAAGGGCTGTAACTCGAATAACCCAGAGGGTTACTTCGAATACAGCTCCACGATCAGGTTTTCGTTTATCTCGCTAGGAAGATCCTGACGCTCGGGCTTAGACTTAAAGGTCCCTTCAAGCTTGTCTGAATTCACTTCAATCCAGACCTGCTCACCGCGCTGTTCAGCGATGGACATAGCGGCTTGAATTCGAAGCTGCTTCTTTGCTTTTTCTCTCACTGACACTACATCGCCCGGACGCACTTGATACGAAGGAATGTTAACAACAGTTCCATTAACCAAAATGCCCTTGTGTGAGACTAACTGCCTAGACTCTGCGCGCGTAGAGCCGAAACCCATGCGGTAGACAACATTGTCAAGTCGGCTTTCAAGCAACTGAAGCAAATTCTCGCCCGTTGCGCCTTTCAGCCTTGCAGCCTCTTTGTAGTAGTTCCGGAACTGCTTTTCCAGAACACCGTAAATGCGGCGCACCTTCTGCTTCTCACGAAGCTGAACACCGTAGTCAGAGAGGCGGCCGCGCCTAGCACCGTGCTGACCGGGCGCTGTTTCCGCCTTGCACTTGCTATCTAGCGACCGAACGCCACTTTTGAGTTGTAAGTCAGTGCCCTCACGACGGGAGAGCTTGCACTTGGGTCCAATATATCGAGCCATTCTGAAAGATCCTCGGTGCGCGCTGTCTTAGACGCG
>JAQWYY010000163.1 GCA_029253705.1 Luminiphilus sp.
ATATCGCCCAAGCGAATATCCACGTTGCCTTCGGCGCGCAGCAGGATATTCGCAAAGTCCTCAGGCGTTTTTGCCTCGGTGTTGGTGATTAAGTTAATGCGTTGAAGCTTATTCTGGGAGCGGCCCATGGTGCTAATGACGTTGTTTTGGCGCAGGGCGTTCTGTACGTTTTCCGCGCTAATATCCAGTGCTGCCATACGGGCTGTATCGACCCAGATGCGCATAGCGGGTCGAATTCCTGAGTTAATGGCATTTTGAACATTGGGAAGTGACGTTAGTCTGGGCAATACGTCACGCTGCATCAGGTCGGTAATGCTTGAGCTCGTTTCTCCCTCTGGAATCGACATCGCGAGGTAGAAGCTCGCGTAGGGGCTGTCAGCTCTGACTATTTCAATCGCTGGGTCTTCAGCGCCATCAGGTAGTTCAAAGCGAATTTGGCTCAGTCGCGTGTTGAGTTCAGCTAACGCGTCTGTGCTGTCTTCGTTGAGTGCCAACCAAACTTTAACGAGGCTTCGGCCTGCGCTCGTCGTAGATTCAACGTAGTTAACCCCGGGAATACTCGAGGCCACTCTTTCGATAGGCTCTGTTATAAATCCTCGGACAGTTTCAGCGCTGGATCCCGGATAAAACGTATTGATTTCCAGTGAAGAACTTTGAATGACCGGGTATTGTATGACCGGTAGATTCACGGCGGCCCAAACGCCAACTAATAGCATCGCCAGAGACAAAACCACAGAGACTACCGGTCTGCGAACAAAAATATCTGTCCAGCGCGACCTGTCTTCGGGGTGATCAGTCATTGACCGGCACTCGTAGCAGCCAGCTTGACGAGGCCGCCATCACTCAACTTGAAAGCACCGTTAACGGCTATTTGTTCGCCAACCAGTAAATCACCTTGCGCCATAATGACACCGCGTTGTTCACCGATGACCGTAATACGTCTAAGCTGCGCTTCAAGAGGCACATAAGCATCTGGCTCACCGTTTTGCAGGACAAAGACATGGGGCCCTTCGGTGTCCCAGCGAACTGCTGGTACCGGTAACGTGAAGACGATCTCGGGTTGCCGGGTTCTCACTTCGATCAATATAAGCTCGCCGTGGCGAAGTCGTGCGTTAGCCACCTCAGCGCGCACATCAAAAGCGCGAAGACCTGTGCCTAGAGCATCGGCGACTGCGGTGACTTTAGCTTCGCCAAGTATTTCACGGTCTAGCGAGAGCAATCTGACGGTATCACCTACGGCAACTCGGGCTACACCTTGAGGTATTTTGAAGTCGATCCAGCGCGTCTCACCCATGCCGCTTAACGTAGTGAGTCGATCCCCTGCTTGCATAAGATCCCCTAGAGACTGGGTGTATATGCCGAGCTTTCCTGCAAAAGGTGCGCGCAGTGTGAGCCGACTGATATGCGCCTGAGTTGCCGCAATCTGTGCTTTGAGACTCAAGTCGCGAGCCTCTAGGGTATCAAGTTGGTCTTGTGAGGCCATCCCTTCATTTCTGAGTTGCCGCGTGCGCTTCAGCTGCAGCTTCACGAGATTAAGATCTGCACTTAAAGCTTCCTGTTGTGCTCTTAGGTCCTCATCAAATAGCTGCACGATGACGTCGTCTTGTTCAACAACCGCACCGGCAGATGCACCCAAGGTGATAATGCGTCCAGTAGCCTCTGCGGTTAATTGGACAAATTCTGGGGTCCTCACTGTACCGGTAAGGCGCCGAACGGCAGTCCACTCTTGCTGTTGTGCTGAAGCAGAGGTCACTACGGAATAAGGCGGCGGAAAGCTGGCGGCCATGGCCATGGCGTCGGTGACTTGCCGATACTTGAGGCCAGCGAGACCGCCTGTAACTGCTAAGCAAACAAGCAAAGTGATGAGCCATGAGGTTATGCGCATGGTGATTTCCGAGGTTGAGCTGTCAGGTAAATGTCACTCATAAAAAGCGTTGGGTGTTACTGATTGCAATTCAGTCGTCTTGTTGCGGCACGAATCCTTCGGCACGATCGTAGTTTTCGCCAGAGAGATACTTGTCCATTTGGTCTTGAAGGTACTTACG
>JAQWYY010000171.1 GCA_029253705.1 Luminiphilus sp.
TGAATGTTGTTGATATCTTCATGCCAAACGGGGAGCAAGGTGTGGGTGCTGGTTTGCAAGTGCTCGAGGATGATTTCATCAGTGTCGTCAAGATCTATGCCAAAGACCTCGCTGCGCGGCACCATAATGTCGTCCACGGTGACCTGCTCCAGATCCAGTATGTTCGTCAACATGCGCCGGTGACGGCTTGGAATCATGGTGCCGGATTCACTGACAATGGTCCGCAGCTCCTCTTGCGACAGTGCTTCGTCATTCTGTAAATCAGGTCGAAAACCCATTAGCTTTAGTAGGCCATTGGTCACGCTGTTGATGGCCCAGACTAAGGGCATAAACAGCTTGAGTAAGGGGAGTAGAATCAGGCTAAAGGGAAATGCCAGTTTTTCCGGGTGGAGCGCGGCAACGGTTTTCGGCGTAATCTCTGCGAATACTAAAATCACAAGTGTCAGAGCGACTGTTGCGATGGCAATGCCAGCGTCCCCGTAAAGGCGTATGGCTATGACCGTTGCAATGGCGGAGGCGAGTATGTTGACTAGATTATTGCCGATCAAAATGATGCTGATGAGCTGATCGGGACGCTCCAACAGCTTGCTCGCTCTGCGGGCTCCTTTGTGGTCTTTACCAATTAGGTGTTTTAACCGGTAGCGGTTTAGGGACAACATGCTCGTTTCTGAACTCGAAAAAAAAGCTGAGACCAGAATCAGGGCAGCGAGAAGTGTAAAAAGAAGTCCCAGCGGGGCGTCGTTCAAGGAGGATAGTCAGCTAGAAGTAAGGCCCACCATGTTGGAGAAAAATAGCGCCGCTGACAAGCGTTTCGACATCTCAGGGTTTCGGCTTGGTTAGAGCAGTAACTCAACGACCAGCTTTGAGCCAAAGAAGCCGATAGCCATAAGGCCATAGCCCAGAAAAACCAGCGACAGTGCCGTGCTGATTCGCAGGCCGCGCTGCCAATGAACAGCAAGAGTCAAAGTCAGTAGTACCCAGGACAGCGTCGTCAGGACAGTTTTGTGGACCAGCTGCTGGCCCAACAGGTCATCGACGAATAACCCTCCCGATACAACCGCTACGGTTAACCACAACACGCCTGCGGCCAGAAGTTCGAAGAACATTTGGCCCATAGTGTCTAAGGCGGGGAGTAAGCGCACGATACCCCGGGTATTGTGGCTGCGTAAGCGCTGTGTTTGCACCGAGAGTAACGCCCCCTGCAGTGAGGTCAGTGTCAGCACGCCAAAGGCCAGCAGCGAGCTGACAATATGGGCCAACAAGCCGCTTTCGAGACCCGCTAGTGGTTGGCCTGTCGGTGGGGCAAAAGCGCTAACAAGAACTGCGAGCGCCGAGAAAGGAAACGTTGCAATGATCACCATTTGTAGCGGTCGCACCAGCAGGCTGACTACACTAATCACGCCCATGATCAAAAAAATAAGGGAAGAGATTTTGTAAAAACCTAGGTCCAGAACACCTTTTTGCAGATCTATGGCGAAAATAGCGAGGTGACAAGATACCGCGAGAACCGCCAAGGCAGTGACATCCCAGGGGGCTCGGTGACGTCGTCCGTCCAGAGTCAAAAGCTGTCTTGCAGCAGCGCCGACATAAACCAACGCGGTAGCGACTGCGAGGGCGGCCTGAAGTAAATCGGGAGTGGTGGTCAAAAAATCCTCGCTATGTATTGACTAGGTCATTGGGTGCGTTTGCTTCAGTGCGTATACTACGCTCTTTATCACCGTTTGAGGCGTCTTTGCGGCGCCATACGAGGTTCCATGTTTGAAGGATTAAGCGATCGACTGTCCGCTAGCTTAAAAAGTATGTCTGGGAAGTCCAGGCTGACCGAGGACAACATTCGAGACACCCTGCGCGAAGTGCGTATGGCGCTGCTTGAAGCTGATGTTGCTCTGGAGGTTGTGAAGGCATTCACTGAAGCCGTCAAAACCCGTGCAGTTGGAGCGGAGGTGGCTCAAAGCCTGTCCCCGGGGCAGGCATTCCTGAAGATTGTTCAGGCAGAGCTAACTCAAACTATGGGCAGCGCCAACGAGGCGCTAACTTTAAACGCTCAGCCGCCAGCGGTAGTTATGGTGGCCGGCCTGCAGGGTGCGGGAAAAACCACGTCTATCGCCAAGCTAGCGCGATATTTAATGGAGCGTGAAAAAAAGTCAGTAGCGGTGGTGTCGGCCGATGTTTATCGACCTGCTGCGATTAAGCAGCTGGAAACCCTCGCGGGAGAGGTTGGGGCGCGTTTTGAGTCCTCTTCGGCCGAAGAGAAGCCCGTCGACATCGTAAATCGCGCACTCGACAATGCGCGGCTTAATTTTTCCGATGTGCTGTTAGTGGATACGGCAGGCAGGCTCGCGGTCGACGAAGCTATGATGGCGGAAATTCGAGAGCTTCATGCGGCGGTCAGTCCCATTGAGACGTTGTTTGTCGTCGATGCCATGATGGGACAAGACGCAGTAATGACAGCCCGGGCCTTTGGTGAAACATTGCCGCTGACGGGCGTCATCTTGACCAAGGTCGATGCCGATACCCGGGGAGGAGCGGCATTATCGGTCCGGTCCGTTACGGGCAAACCCATCAAATTTTTGGGTGTTGGTGAAAAAACAGATGCCTTAGACCCGTTTCACCCCGATCGATTGGCCTCTCGCATTTTGGGTATGGGCGATTTGCTATCGCTCATTGAGGATGCTGAACGCAAGGTTGATCAGAAAAAAGCCAAGCGATTGGCCAAGAAAGTGCAGAAGGGGGGGCGATTCGATCTGGAAGATTTTCGAGAACAGCTGCAGCAAATGAAAA
>JAQWYY010000182.1 GCA_029253705.1 Luminiphilus sp.
TACACCGGTAAGGGTTGGGGCGAGCTTCAAATCGAGCCTGTGAACAGCAGCCCTAAGTTGTGGAGTGTTGGCGCATTAGGCACATTGACTGATGATGCGAATGTCGCTCCAAATAGCTACGCTAACGGTTTCGGCGAGTTTGAAGACGTATGGCCCAACACGCCGGCAGTTGGTTTTGCAGTTTGGGAGCGTAATTTTGCTGACCAAGCTGGTAACTATGGTCGTCTAGTTGAGCACTCTACAGTGGTTTCTTCGGGTGGCCGAATCTAGACCGCAGTAAGGGTTCATTCAAAGCCGGCCCTTGTGGCCGGCTTTTTTGTTTTTGGGTTTTAGTGAATATTCAAAGTAGGAAAGGTAGATGACTCGAATCTTGAATTCACGCGGTGTACAAAAAACCAGCGTGTCCTTGTTTTTTCTTTTTGTTGGTTTGTTCAGTATCCCGGCGACTTCCTCTGATAGCGCTGTGGCTACCTATAACGGCTTACAAATTGGCTTTGAAGAATTTAAATATATGGTTGACCATGCTCCTGCGACGGTGCAAAGCGAAGCAAAATCCAACGCAGCGGCGCGTTACGAATTACTTGCCGATTTAATGGTATCGAAATCTATCCTGCGAAAGATTCAATCCCTGAATATTAACGGCGATTCGGATAACTACTACAAATTCCAGTTCCAACTCATTCAATTAGTGAAGGCGTTTGACAAGCAGTTATTTCAAGACGGGTTGGAAATTCCTAATTTGGACTCCTTAGCTCTCGAGCGGTATCGGGTGTCTAAGGAGGAAATAGCTAGGAAACCCGAAACTAGACAGTTGTCGCACATTTTATTGTTGTGTACCGAGTCGTGTGACGTTGAAAAGAAAAAGGCCCAACTTCAGGAGCTGAGGCAGCGGCTTGTTGAGGGTGATTCATTTCCAGATATTGCTGCAGAGTTTTCACAGGACCCGGGCAGCCGGCAACGTGGTGGGCGCCTTAGTCGCCCCATTGGGTTGGAGGACGAAAACGTTGATGAAGTTTTTCGTTTAACGGCATTCTCGCTGTCACAGCCGGGTGACCTCAGCGAAATTGTGCAGAGTCGTTTTGGGTTGCACGTTATGCGACTAGAAGAGGTAAATGTTTCACGGCTCTACACTTTCGAGGAAATTAAGCCAGCGTTACTGAAAGAGCTTGAAGCGCGTTACCGTGAGGATGCTTACGCAGCCTATTTTTTATCTCTCGCTCCAGATGATAACCTTCATATCAATGGCGGGCTGGTCGATACTATCTTAGGTCCTCTGCCTAACGCTTCTGCACCTTAATAAAATCGGTAGGTAGGGCTCAGGCACACTATCTGCATGATGTTGGCTAGGAGGCAGTTACTGTTTTAAGACGTATTCGTTGGGAGTTGAGGCTGCTGCTGAGAGATGCTTTGAGCCAATGGGAAACGTTAGCTTGGCTCACTAGGACTAGCAACGCAAATTAGTGGTTGGCGGTGTAGGCCAAAGTTATGGGCCCTAAGAGCGATATTCATACTCGAGTGAGGTTAATAAGTGGGCCGCTTCTGGGTTAATAAGTAGCGGGTGGTGTGCTTTATAGCGGCCGACTGACTTGGGCTGTCGCATCTTGTGCTGTAGCTGTTGTGGTAAGGGCCGAAAGTCCAATGTTAGAAAAGTTTGAATCTCAGCCAATGCCTTTGTCTCGTGCTCAAAGAGCGATTCGAATCTCACAATTTTTACTTTATCTGGAAACTCAGTTTGCGCGCGCAAGATACTCTTATGCACCGCTACCCAGAAGGCTAGCGAGTCATGAGGTGAATTTACATCTACAGGGCGATCTAGTACCCGGCTGCCCCATACCCTTAGTTGTGTCTGATTGTTGCTCAGTGCCATGTCCAGTCCATGCCGCACGACATGCAGGTAGCGCAGATTCGGAATGGCGCCAAGTAGATAGCGCAAATATAAGTGCGTATTAGGTTCCTTCCAGCCCCAAGAGGGATTCGTTCTCTTGTCTATTGTCTGTAAGGGTTCTCGTCTTTCTTCTAGGAGACCACTCTCTATCCATGCCTTTTCTTTTCGGATGCTATTGAGCAGCGTTTCAACTTTCAGCTTGTGTTTGTCCCCCAGCGCAGTGCCAGCCGGTGGTTCGCCTCTTGCTGTTAGGTACAGTGTCAGAGCTTCTTGTAACTGAGGCACATGTTGATGAATTGGCCACAAGCTTGGCCGTTTAAATAAAGCTGTAAACCCTAAATCATCCAGCGATTCATTTAAATCAGAGCCCATATCGAAACCCAAATCTTTAAGAAGTTGGGCAACAACCCGTGTGCCACTGCCACCGATACCGCCGACTACAACGGGTGCTGCGTCGGAGACCACGGGGCAATCTAGAATTAAGTTTTCGTCGGATAGGCTCATGCCGTGCATAATACCTCAGTGCGGTGAGCACTTGAATTCCACGCGCCACAGCCGAGAGGTATATGTCAGATAACAGCCCATCCCAAGCAGCACAACGTAGCTTAACTGCGGTGCTTAATCGCCGAATGCTCATTTGCATTTTTACGGGATTTGCATCGGGCATGCCGCTTTATTTGTTGATTCAGCTCGTCCCTGCTTGGCTGCGAGATTCCGGTGTGTCGCTGGCCGAAATAGGCCTCTTTTCACTGGTGGGATTGCCCTACGCGTGGAAGTTTCTGTGGGCGCCTTTCATGGACCGCATTAATCTCTCGCTGGGATTACGCCGCGGCTGGATGGTGGTAGCGCAAGTTGGGTTGATCGCCAGTATTGGTTTAATGGGCAGCGTTGATCCGCTGACTCAAACGACCTGGGTGGCGACCTTAGCAGTTGTCATTGCCGTACTAAGCGCAACACAGGACGTGGCTATTGATGCCTACCGCCGCGAACTGCTGCCAGACGCTGAACTGGGTCTTGGTAACTCGGTACACGTGCAGGCCTATCGTATTTCAAGTTTGGTCCCTGGCTCACTGGCCCTGGTTCTGGCAGACAATTTACCTTGGGCACAGGTTTTCTGGATTACCGCAGCCTTTATGGGGGTTGGAGTAGTAATGTCGTTGTCGATCAAAGAACCTGTTCGAGAGCAGCGGCCCCCGAGTAATCTTCAGGCGGCGGTACTAGAGCCATTTTTGGAATACGTACACCGTCGGGGCTGGCAAAGCCTCGTGTTGGCGCTGGCATTCATGGTGCTTTACAAGCTTGGCGACAATATGGCGACTGCGCTCTCGACACCTTTTTATTTGGATTTGGGTTTCTCAAAAACTGAAATTGGTTTGGTCGCAAAAAATGCGGCCCTATGGCCCGCCATTTTTGGTGGCTTGGTTGGTGGGCTATTGATGATTCGCCTAGGAATAAACCGCGCCTTGTGGCTCTTTGGGGGTATACAGATGGCCAGTATCTTGGGCTACGCGTGGCTGGCTGCCTCGGGCCCAATACTTTGGATGCTTGCGGCCGTTATAGCGTTCGAATATTTAGGCGTTGGGCTGGGAACAGCTGCGTTTACCGCTTTCATAGCGCGGGAGTCTAGCAAGACATTCGCAGCGACTCAGTTTGCGCTATTTACTGCCTTGGCAGCTCTGCCTCGCAGTCTTGCTAACGCAACAACGGGCGTCCTTGTTGAGTATGTCGGCTGGGTCGAATTCTTTTTATTGTGTACCGTGCTCGCTATCCCCGGCATGCTTTTGTTATTTTGGGTGGCTCCCTGGTCTGATCAGGGCCGTCCGTCTGTTTCTCCCAGCCAGCCGCCGTCTCTCGACTGAAACGTTATTTCTAATGGAAGCCACCAAGGTAGAGGCACTGTTTGTATGCGTTTAATCATTCTTTTTTACCCCTGGTTGGAACTGCTAAGTTTGATACAGCTGGGCATTGAAACCAGCGCGCTCGTACCGGTGCTATGGGTCATTGTCATGTTCATACTGGGCGCGGCATTGTTGAAGCGGGTTGGTACTGCAAGTGTTTTAAGGCTGCGTGAGGCACAGCAAAGCGGGGTGTTGCAGCAGAGCCTGTTTGTCGATGATTTAGCGGTCGCAGTGGCGGCGCTACTGCTTATGATTCCGGGGCTGCTGTCTGATTTCTTCGCCATAGTGGTGTTGATCGGCCCGTTGCGGCGGTATTTGGCTAAATTATTGATGCCCGGGGTAGCGAGGGGGGCCGGGGCCGCACAATGGCAGCAACCGCCGTCAGCAAATAGCAATGCATCTGAATCCAGATTTCCGGTGGTCTTGGAAGGTGATTATCAGGACATCTCCCAGAACAAACCATCCGGAGCTCAGCAAAACGGGTTTGACGGTGATGCTCAGATGCTGCCCGACGAGGAAAATGAGCGTGACCCAAAGGACAGGATCCCATAGCTCTGCCCCCTGCAGGCTATTTATGACAGACCATACGGTGCCACTTAGGATTACCGTTTAACGGCTCGCCCAAGTGAAGGCCCGGGGCTTCGAGGCCCAACGGCTACTCAGCGCCCACACACTGCGACCGTAAACAGTCATGTTGGTTGTCTGCAAACGGCCTGTTTTTATTTGATAAAGGTGCCCACAAAGCTAATGGCCACAAAAAAGCTTCAACAGGGGGTAATTTTAATTTTCGAAGGTGTGTATAGGGCCGCTGGGGGCCAATAGCACCGTTACTCCGTGCGGCTTTTGGTTTTTTTTACGAGCTTTTGGATGGGGGCAGATTTTTATTCTTTATAATAAGCCGTTGTTTTTAAACATTAAAATAAAATATTGCTGGCTGGCCAACGTATTTTTAGCACTCTTTTTGTGAGAGTGCTAAAAACCCCCTTGAAATCCCTTTCCAAGCCCCCACATCTGCTACACAGGCCTGATGTGGGCCCTGAATATCAATATC
>JAQWYY010000185.1 GCA_029253705.1 Luminiphilus sp.
GACAAACGGCCACCCGTCGACCTTTGGGAAGTCGATGTTCGACGCAACATGCCGTTTCAAAACAATCGACAATATTTGCGAGAGCGCGTTAGCGAAAGTCTGGGGCTGCTATACGCCACCCACTACCCCTACCGCCAATATGAAACCGGACGCGGCGTCCGGAAATCGGCGATTCATGATCGGCTGGTATCGGCCGGAGCTTGCCATGGCGAGGCTTACGGTTGGGAACGGCCCAACTGGTACGCACCAGAGGGAGTCGAAGCGCGTTACGAATACAGCTACGGTCGCCAGAACTGGTTCGAACATTCCGCCGCAGAGCATCGAGCTGTCCGGGAGGGCGTAGCCTTATTCGACCTGTCTTCTTTTGCAAAATTCCGCTGTGAAGGCCGCGACGCAGCCGCGGTACTCAACCGCGTAAGTGCCAATAACGTCAATGTTAGTGTAGGCCGAGTCGTTTATACCCAGTGGTTAAACGAACAAGGGGGTATCGAAGCCGACCTTACCGTTACCCGACTTTCTGAAAACGCTTTCATGGTTGTCACTGCAGCAGAAACTGAGATTCGCGATTTTTACTGGCTCAAACAACACATCCCCGAAACCGCGCACTGCGTTTTGACCAACGTCACTTCGGGTATGGGGGTACTGTCCATTATGGGACCTCAAGCACGAGCACTGTTGCAGTCGCTGACCCCTGACGACCTGAGTCATAAAGCCTTTCCCTTCGCGACCAGCCGCGAGATTGAACTAGGGTTGGGCTATGTGAGGGCCTCACGTATTACCTTCGTCGGAGAGCTGGGCTGGGAGCTATATATTCCCACTGAGTTTATGCAGGATATGTATGACCGTATTGTCTCCGCTGGGCAAACCTTTGAGCTTGTTCATGCCGGATATCATGCGCTCAATTCTTTGCGGCTGGAAAAAGCTTATCGACACTGGAGCCACGACATAACCGATGAAGACTCACCATTGGAGGCCGGCTTGGGTTTCGTGATCAAATTTGACAAACCCCAGGGCTTTATTGGTCGTGAGGCACTGCTGCGCCAACAGGAGAAAGGCCTTTCCCGACAGCTGCTCCAACTCAAACTGTGTGACCCCGAGCCCCTGATCTATCACAACGAGCCGATTTGGCGCGATGGTGCTCTCGTGGGCCACATCACCTCTGGGGCCTACGGGCACACGCTAGGAGGAGCCATTGGTTTGGGCTATGTTGACGTGTCGCCAGACGGTGATGGAAAAGAGGTGCTAACAGGGACCTATGAAGTAGAAGTGGCATGTGAACGGGTGCCAGCAGAGGTTTCTCTAAACCCGATGTATGATCCAGAGAATGCGCGCATTCGGTCTTAAGCAGCTAGTAGTAGTGCCTAGATGGCTACTCTAGTGAAACTGATCAACGCCCACTGGAGTAGCTCTAAATCAGCCGGTCTGTGAGAGTTCTTCAAGGTGAAGCCGAATGGGAAACTTTGCCCGTATTTCGGCATCAACTGCAGCGCTGATATGGCTGGGACTGTACGTCGCCAGTATTTCATCGCGTTTGCGAATGGCACTATCGATGGCCAAAGGCTTTTCTGCTTGTTCCCACAGGGTAGGGCTAAAACGATTCCCCACCTCAGGGTAAATATACTCACTTTGCATCACAGCGAGAGTATGGTCAGACCCTAGGTAATGCCCTTTTTCACCGAGGCAAACCTCGGCAAGATCGTCAAAGCCGAGGGTGTTGGTGTTAACTTCCACACCACGAACCGCCCGTAATGTGGCACCTAAAACATCGTTATCGAGCAGCAAGCTTTCCGGACACACGCCCAGTAAGCTCGAATACATACCGGCGGATTCATAAATAATATTGGCACCGGCTAGGGCTGGTGGCATCAGCGTATGGGCACGCTCGGCCCCCGCCTGAAAGTCCGGCATGTTGGCGTCGGTCATGCCGCAAGCGGTACCAAAGGGTAAATCAAAGTGGGCACCCAACTGCGCGCAGGCGCTAGATATTAAGCCCTGTTCTGGAGATCCTCCACTCATAGACCCCGTACGCAGATCAGAGACGAAAGGCCAGGTCCCAATTATGGCCGGGGCACCGGGTTTAATCGCGTTGACATAAACCAGACCACCCAAACACTCGGCCCAAGCTTGACTCACCGCACCCGCAAGACAGGCCGGTGTT
>JAQWYY010000192.1 GCA_029253705.1 Luminiphilus sp.
TCAAAGTCGGGTTGGCCTTTTTGTTCGTCATACTCGCTGTACAAATAAAACACCCGGGGTTCTAGAGTTTGGCTCATGCTCTGGCCACCGAAGGTGGTGGCCCGCTCGAATATTAAGCCACCATCGACGCTGAAGACCCCTGAGTTCGCATCGGGTTTGGCTTCAGGCAGGCTGCGCAAATTTTCCAAGTCGTAAGCGACACTGCGGTACTTAGCGGTAGTGCGCAAAAAGCCCCAGGTCCAGTCCAATGGATACGTAACGCCGGCCTCACCGTAGACACGTTCACCCCTCACCCTGTTGGCATCGGTGTCAAAGTTTGAGTATTGCAGTAGCGCAATGGGTTGCAAGCCCGCCAAATTGGCATCACCGCGCCAGCGCGCCGTAAGCTGGGGGAGCTTTTTGTAATTGTTAGTAATGTCGTCGGCCAAGCTTTGAAACTGCTGCGCCTGAAGTGACACTTTCCAGTCTTTGCCCAAGTAGTCGATCTGACCCAATTGTTTTAGGGCTGTTTGGCGCTGGGAGCTGAGCGTGCTGTTGTCTAGGTCGCGAACGTAATCGGGATCGCTGACCTTGTTGTACTTAATGGTGGTACGCCAGCTTTCGCCGTAGTTGCCGCGGTGCTTAACCCCTATAGCCCAGCGCTCGCTGTCGCCCTCGGGAAAGTCTTCGCTGTATTTGTCATCGTCGTCAATGTACTGACCTGTGACATCCCAAGCGCCAGCATATTTGCTGAGCCAACGACCATTCGCCTGATGCAGCAGTCCTCTTTCGCCGATGTAGCGGGGTGAATAGGTCGCGTCATAATTGGGTGCTAAATTGAAATAGATGGGCGTTGTGACATCAAGCCCACCGCGTGTATCTGAGCCAATAGACGGAAAAAGCAGACCGGTTTTGCGTCTATCATCAACGGGAAACGTCATCCAAGGCACATAAAAAATTGGAACCCCAGACCACCGTAGGGTGGCGTGAGTGGCGGTGGCCATACCCTCATCGGGTTCAATTTTGAGCGTCTCGGTTTTTATGTACCACTGGGGGTCTTCGGGAGCACAAAAGGTGACTGCCCCATCTTCAATAGTGATTACACCCAAGGCGTCACGCTGAAGTTGTTGTGCTGCGCCGCTAAGCTGAGGTTCATGCAGGGCAAAATGTGCTTGGTTTACCGTGGTGTGTTGGCGCTCAGAGTCGAAGTCGAGATTTTCGCCTTGCAGCACCACACCAGGCTCTCGGTAGGCCACATTGCCTGAGGCTTCGGTAAATTGCTGATCGCGATCAAAGGTCACTGCGTCGGCCTGAATACTGCGATTACCTTGAACGACCGACACATTTCCCGTTAGGAAAATCTGGCCCTCGGTGCTACTGGAATTATCAGCACTGACTTTGATGTCGGCACTGCCCGGCGCCGTGGGAGGTTGGCCTTTTAAGGGGTCGACAAATTGGCCGTTGCATTGGCGACAACGGAGATTCCGCTGTGCCTCTGTTATTAGGGGCAGCGGTTGCCAGTCGAGTTGTGCGGCAATGTCTTGGCTGAACAAGACCATCTGTTGCTCGGGTGTTGGCGGCTCTGATGCCTGGGTCATCTGGCTGGCTACCGCGACCGCTGCAAATAGCGCGGCTCGAGAAAAACGATAGCGCGCTTGAGGCGGTCGGTGGTTCATCAGTTGTTGGGCAGACGGGGGCAAGTGCGATCAATCCGGTGGGGTGTGACGGTAGTGGGCGGATCATACCTTATAGCGGGCGGATCGTGTCTCAACAGGCGCTCGAACTGAGAATAATGCAATGCGCTGGGCGCTGGCAGGTGTTTCATGGATCAATAAACGGCGGGTTTTTGGGCTTGGGCCAGGATCAGGGCTTTGAGCTCTGGGCTCTGAAATCTAGGATCTAGAATCTAGAATCTAGGATCTGGGATCTGGGATTGGGGATTGGGGATTGGGGATTTGGGATTTGGGATTTGGGCTTTGGGCTTTGGGCTTTGGGCTGCGGG
>JAQWYY010000201.1 GCA_029253705.1 Luminiphilus sp.
CTCAGGCTTAAAAGTCTCCTCATCGGTAATGCTTCGAAGGGCACCGCCATTGGTGAAGCTCCAGCTGTGAAACGGACAAACAAAAACTTTGCGATTACCCCGCTCCTCCGACAACAGACGAGAGCCCCGATGAGGGCAGACATTATAAAAGGCGACAACACCCTCCGGCGTGTTCGAAATGATGAAAGACTCGTGCCGGATACGAAATAAAAAGTAATCGCCGGTGTTTGGTAAGTCGCTGACAACACCCGCCAATAACCAGCTGCGAGTCCAAATATCGTCCCACTCTCGTGCCATATAATCCTGAGAAAAATAGCCACTTTTATCGTGAATAGCGGTGCCGTTGTCGATATCAGGCTGCTTAGCCTCCAAGCTATCGCTAGGTGCATCCGGATTGATGACCGCTGTTGGTATCAATTTGCTATTCAAAACAACCTCCTTACTTCGAGATGCGAGTTTTTAGCTGGCTTCTGCTGGCATAAAGACAGGCCGAATATCGGCCCCGCCCACCGGCCTAAATGCCACCCTTACGACCATACCGCTGGCCACTTGCTCGGGCTCCACATCAACAACGTGACTCATCATCGTTACGCCCTCTTCCAGCGTGATGAGAGCAACGATGTAGGGCGCCTCAAATTCGGCGGAAACACCTCGGCGAACGACACTAAAACTGGCCACCCGCCCACGACCCGACGCCGAAACCCACTTAAGCTGTTCACTGCCACAGTGCTTACAAACTACCCTCGGATAAAATTGGTGCGCATCACAGTCGCTACATTGCTGGACGCGCAGCTGACCATCAGCCACGCCTTCAAAAAAAATCTGATCAAGCTGATCAACTCCAGCCATTTGTACGCCTCATTAGTTTGCTCGCCCTAATACTACGGTCGCATGGCTCGACATGATGCCGCCTTGCGCGTGAAGCAATGTGTGCTCGAGATGTGCCAACTGCCGCTCTTTGGCCTCCCCGCGATACTGGCGGATAGCCTCGGTCAATCCGAATATTGCGCCAGGGTTTCCCGGGTGACAGTGCGACAACATTCCTCCATGGGTGTTAACCGGGAGTTTACCTCCAGGCCGCGTCGCCCCGCTGGCTAAAAACTCACCACCAGCCCCTTTTTCACAAAAACCCAGATCTTCCAGCTGAATCAGTAAGGCCGGTGAAAAACAATCATAGAGCTGAGCAAGCTGAATGTCGGCAGGCTCTATCCCTGCTCCAGCAAGTGCAGCCCTTCCGGAATCAGCCGCCGCTGATTTGGTGAGGTCTTTAGCCTGACTGATGTGCTCATAATGATGGCCCTCACCGTAGCCCTTCAGCACAATCGGAGCATGGGGCAGGTCACGTGCTCGCTCAAGCGTCGTCATTACTACAGCAGCGCCACCATCAGAGACAATGGAACAGTCGAGTAATTTCAAAGGGTCGGCAATCGGTTTGGAGGCAAGAACATCACCAACAGTGACCCGCTCGCGATACTGTGCCGTCGGATTTAAGTGTGCCCAAGCTCTCGATGACACCATCGCCTCAGCAAATTGTGCTTCAGTGGTCCCGTAAGTGTCCATATGTGCACGAGCTATCAATGCATAATAGGCAGGAACCGTAGGACCGTAAGGTTGCTCAAAGAGCGGATGGCCGGAGCTGGACTGTACCGCCATCGCACGATCTCTGGTCATAAAACTTCGCATGCTGTCTGCCATGGACACCACCACCGTCGTGGCTAATCCAGTCTGGATAGCGGCTGCGGCATAGCGTAAAGCCGTATAGGTTGTACCGCCACCGGTGCCAACGCTCAAACAGTGGCTCGGAGTAAGTCCTGCGTACTCAGCGGTAGCCTCTGCGTGATACATAACTGGGGTAACCAGGGAGTTACAGGTAATTAACCCATCAATCGCGCTGGCTTGAAGCCCAGCATCAGCAATAGCGCCCAGCGTTGCCTGAACCCCAAGAGCCATTGGCCCACGATCAGTCACCACACCAAGGTCAGTTTCAAAACTTCCGACTATCGCAACATTTGAAAGATCCATAAGTCAGTCCGCCGCTGCAAATAACTTTGCACCGATAGTGCCCGGTGCGACAATTTCACCGGCCTCGTTGCGAATGCCTACGTCAATTTCTAAAGCGCCACTGGCCACATCAAAGGCGGTTATGGAGGCCGTCGCCGTCAATGTCTCACCCACATAGGTGGCACCTCGGTTTGAGTAGGACACGGAGGTAATCATGCCCGCATCTCCCAGCCATTCATCAACGGTCTGGTGCAACCAGTCTCCCAGCATGGGGCCTGCTAGCACTAGGCCGGGATACCCCTCAACCTCGGTTGCGTAAGGCAGGTCAAAATGAATGCGGTGGCCGTTCCAAAGTGATGCGTTGTAAAGCATGAGCTGAACGTTGTCGGGAGTGTATTGCCGCTCGGGCAGCGCCACACCGACTGCAGGTTCTGGGGTCATCGCAGAATTCTCGTAGTCTTTTCGCGAATGACTAGTTCTTCATCGTCATTGCGGATATCCATAATAATCTCGTAAAAAATAAGCGAGCCAGAGC
>JAQWYY010000204.1 GCA_029253705.1 Luminiphilus sp.
TGTAACTAGCGGGGTCTCCCTTTTGTTCTGCAGTAAGCTGTTCTCTGGCTTTGTAGCCGATATCGAGTCCGGCAAGATCACTTACTGCGAGTGGGCCCATAGCCATTCCCCAAGACTCCATGGCACTGTCAATTTGAGCGGGCGTACTGCCCTCGATGAGGCAAAGGGCAGCTTCTCTACCGTAGTGCTTCAGCATGCGATTACCGATAAACCCGTAGCACATCCCAGACAGCACGGACACTTTGCCAATTTTTTTACCAACGGCCATCGCGGTTGCAATGACAGCATCGCTGCTAGCAGCACCCTTTACGACTTCGAGTAACTTCATGACATTGGCTGGGCTGAAAAAATGCATACCCAAAACTGACTCGGGGCGCGTAGTAGCGGCCGCAATTTCATCGATACTTTGGTATGAAGTGTTGCTTGCGAGAACAGCGCCGGGTTTGCAAATTCCGTCCAACTTAGCGAAGACCTCCTTCTTGACCTCGAGGTTCTCAAAGACAGCTTCAATCACCATGTCGACATTAGCGAGGTCGCCAAAGTTTGATGAAGTTGTAATGTTTGCCATGGTTAAGTCTATTTGAGCGCGTGTGAGTCGCCCCTTTTTTTCGCTGATGGCGTAGTTCTTGGCGATTTTTTCTAGGCCCAGTTTAACGGCCTCGTCAGTCATATCGACGAGAGTGACTGCGATGCCTGCCTGCGCGAAACACATGGCAATGCCACCTCCCATAGTTCCTGCGCCAATGATACCCACGCTGGTAATGGCTAAGGGTTGGGTGTCTTTCGGCATATTTTCGATCTTCGCAGCAGCACGTTCTGCAAAGAACATGTGCCTCAAGGCTGCAGATTGTGGGTCTGCGAGGCATTTCATAAACTCCTCTCGTTCCCGTTTTAGGCCCGACTCAAAGGGGCTCTCTGCTGCGGCGATTAGGCAGTCGAGAATGCGCTGTGGGGCGTGTTCGCCTCGGGTTTTTTTCAGAAGCTTAGCCTTCATGCTTTCGATAAGGTCTTTGTCCTCTGCACTCAGGGAGAGCGCTAAAGCGCTTGCCTGTCTCTGAGGAGCACTTTGCTCCACGAGCTCGACGCCGTAAGCGATGGCTGAGTCTTCGAGACTATCCTCAACGACTTTATCCACTAATTGCAGTGTCATAGCACGCTGGGCGCTTATGGGATTACCTGATGTAATAAGGTCGACAGCGGCAGGGAGGCCGGCAAGCCGGGGAGTGCGCTGGGTGCCGCCTGCGCCGGGCAGCAGACCTAACTTAACTTCAGGCAACCCCACTTTTCCCGTGGCTAAAGCGATCCGGTAGTTGCAGGTTAGTGCAACCTCAAAGCCCCCTCCCAAAGCGGTGCCATGGATGGCGGCGATCGTAAGCTTGGGGTGATTGTCGAGTGTAAGTAACAGATCTGGTAAAGACGGTGCCTGCGGTGGTTTGCCGAACTCAGTGATATCTGCGCCAGCAATAAAGGTCCGGCCATCACAGGAAAGTACCACGGCCAAAGAATCGTCGGTAGAGGCCGTTGCCAGTGCCTCCATGATTCCATGTCTGACTGCGTGGGACAGCGCATTAACGGGCGGATTGTTGATCCTAATAACACCAACCGATCCGTGCCGCTCATAAGTTACTACTGTTCCCATCATCAAACCTCTCGTCAGTGTGTTTGTTTGTGGAGTTGCGCAATTGCTGAGTGTATAAGCAGACGCCACCTCGTCTCTAGGAGTCTATCAAAAACCCCCAAATACTTTAAGCTTAAAATATTATTGTCGTATCAGGGGGCGGGAGAGGTTGTTACAGGTAAGCCCAGTAGGTGGTCAGCTTGGCGTTCAGCTAAGGCGCTCAGAGTAAATGTCGGGTTAACGGCGCCACTGCTGGGGAATAAACTGGGGCCTGAGACATATAAATTGTCAGTATCGTG
>JAQWYY010000238.1 GCA_029253705.1 Luminiphilus sp.
CCAAAGCTTTGACGTTTGCCTGATTGATCAAAAACCGCACTTTGAATTTTTGCCCAACATTCACGAAATTCTTTCGGGGGTGAAACACCTAAGAGATGTTCGTTTGAATCTGGCTGATCAGATGGCAGCATTGGGGCACCGTTTTAGGCAGGCGTTGGTTCATTCCATTGCCCCAAAGGGCAAGCGCGTAACCCTCGACGATGGCACGGCCTTACACTATGACTATTTGGTCGTCGCTCTTGGTGCGGTCGACGCTAATTACGGCGTTACGGGCATTGATGCCCACGCACTGTCATTCAAATCTGCAGCGCAATGCGATGCTATTGGCCAACGACTCAACGAACTCCGTGCTTCATCAAAAGCATCGCGAGTAACCATTATTGGCGGTGGCATAACCGGTGTGGAAGCTCTGGGAGAAATTCTGCGGCTAGGAGTGCCGTCTCATCTTAAAATAACCTTGTTAGAGGCCCAGGAGCAGCTACTACCAAATAGCTC
Source organism: Luminiphilus sp. (assembly GCA_029253705.1). Taxonomy (GTDB): domain Bacteria; phylum Pseudomonadota; class Gammaproteobacteria; order Pseudomonadales; family Halieaceae; genus Luminiphilus. The sequence continues at coordinate 496 of JAQWYY010000238.1, forward strand.
CAATGGGCTTGATAACTATATCCGAGGCTTGTGTGAGCCCTACTCGGTGGAATTTCGCTGCGGTGAGGCCGCCCAACGTATTCGTAAAAAATCGGTGCTGCTAGGCTCCGAGGAGTCGCTACTTAGCGATCTCACTATATGGACTGGAGGACCCGCTCCCTCGCCACTGCTGCAGCAGTCGGGACTGGCGAGGCCTGCTAGCTGGGCACCGGTTGATGATTATCTGCACAGTCTGCATGCAGATGAGGTCTTTATTGCAGGTGACTCCGCGGACTTGCCTAGCGCTTTAGCTAAGCAGGCCTATCACGCCATCGATATGGGCGAGAGCGTCGGGCGCAATATTGAAGCCCTCAGCATAGGTCGGAGAATGCAGCGGTATCGCCCATCCCCGAAACCCCAGTTAATTTCATTTGGAGGTCTCGGCTGTATCATGCTGGCAGGAAAATGGGCCGCTGGCGCACCGGTGCTCTCGGCTGGCAAAGAAGTTGTTTTTGAAGTCGCAATGGCCCAACTCGACCGACAAGCCGCCCCGGAGAGGGCGAGACAACTGCTGAAACGCGGGATTCGTGCTTCAGACAAACTGTTCTGGCCCACCGTCATGTCCCCCACGGCACTACTGCGCCAAAAAAACTTCCAAGTGCTCGGGTAGTGTCGGCCGCAACTAAAGTGTTGCAGACAAGGACAGACTTGTCATGAACTCAAAAGCAAATATCCGCTTTTGTCGCTAACGCTTGACTGGCCAAGCACCCCACCCTACGGCTCATGTGAACTGACGATAAAGAGCCTCAGTCGATTGACTGCGCTACTTCAGCCCTGCGTTTGTTTGGTGAAGCGTTCCCCGCAAGGGTGCGTCAGAGAGCCGCGTCACAGGGATAAGTTCCCGCACCCTCTCGTGAAAGCTGTATACCGAAGATTCCTCTAGGGCGAGGGGTCCCGGTTGATAACCCGTAGTGTGGACCCCTCGTTGTATACGCTCTACCAGCATCTTGTCTTGATCGTTCACCTCGTCCAGCAGTGCCAAATTAATGGCCTGCAGCTCACTCTCCTCGGGGGATAAATTCGGTGGCGAATAGGTAGCGAGTTTGACCAAAGTTTTGTCAACGGCCAGGGGGAAAACTTGAAAGAGCGCAAAAAGGTCCGGGTAGTACTCAATGCCCATATTGGGATCCAGAGCCAGCTGCAGCCACTTTCGCCCCTTGCCTTTGGCAAAGCGGTGGTCGGTGCAGGCAATCAATTCCTGATAACGGCGCTCCTGAGGTACCTTGGAGAGCTTCTCACGCATAGCAAAGTAGCCATAATTAAAACCGCCGCTGAACTCAACGCCCTCCTCGGTGCTCTCCACCATGCGATGTAAACAAGGGTGTCCAATAGGGATGTGATAATTCTCCTGATAGTTGTCCCAGGCCAGCTTCCAATTGCAATCCCAAACTTCAAAGGTGGGCTGTCGGTGTGGCTGGTAGGTTTCGGGCGCGTAGCGGTCAAGTTCTTCGCTAACTGCGCCCAGGGTGTCGTCAATACTTGGCCCGCCCCCACACAAATTAACGAAAATATGACCTCGGTAAATTTTTAATCCAACTGTTTGGAGCCCCAAGGTCGATTTATCCAGATCCGGGAAATTTTCAGCCTGGGTCACCCCACGCAAAGTGCCGTCATTACGATAGGTCCAGCCATGGTAAGGGCACTGGATAGCATTACCGCAGTTACCCTGACCATCCAGAAGGCGCATCGCGCGATGGCGACAGACGTTGAGAAAGGCGCGAATCACATGATCTTTGCCGCGCACCACAATCACACTGTCACGCCACATATCTAAAGTGATGAAGTCCCCGGGCTTCTGCAAGTCACAGACGTGTCCAACCATTTGCCAGCTGTTCAGAAAAAACGCCTGATACTCCAGTTCCAGAAGCTCCTCGTTACCGTAGGTCCAAAGGGGTAGGGCATCTCCGACGCTTTCATAGCTAGGCAGTGGTTTTACTTCAACGGCGTCATTTCGATCAGACATGGGCAGAGACACTCTCTCGCTTCTAAAAGATTAGATTGTTCGGGCCCTTTAAAAAACTCTCAGCGGCTGAGGCCAGATTATCCGTCCAAACCCAACTTGTCAGCTTTTCTACCCGTGTAGCAAAATAAAGTAATGCCTAGGGCACCCGAAGTGAAAACCCACAACGCCAGCGGGTTGTAGCCAAAGTTGGTGACAATCAACGTTGCGATAATGGGGCCTGGGGTCGAGGAAAAATTCCAAATCGCATCACCCGCAACGGCCCATCTACCCTCTTTGTCGAGAGCCGACAAAGTGCCCGTAATGTAGGGCATGGAAAAAGCATAGGAGAAATTCCATAGAAACAGCATGTAAATGTAATAAATCGGATCTTGCACGACCGTAAACATGGCTGCGCTGGTGATGTTCAGTCCTAACCCAAATAACAAAGGCTTAAATTTTCCATAGCGCGAGCCCAGCCATGCGGCTAAGCCGCCACCAAGCAATTCCAGAGAAAAAGACAGTAAGTACAGCGAGCCCCTGTCATTGCCCGCTAGCCCCGTATTTTCGCCCAATTTATCCATGTAAGTGAATACTGCATTTTGGCCAAGCTCATAAATAAACAAGCCAAACATGGCCAACACTGCATACAGGCGATAGGGTGCAGTGCTTATTAGAGCCCAGAAATGCATTCTGGAAGATGCCGCTTTAATGGGAGGATTAAGAAACCCGTAGATCGGGATTGTCATTGCACAAAATATGGCAACGCCGAGAAAAACGCCGCTAACACCGAAGTTTTCAAGCCCCACAGGGACCAGCTTTCTGCCCACCGAAAAAACGAAAAGGTAAAGCATTCCGGCTAAAGCGAAAGTTCTTACAGGGTCTTTAGATGCCGCCCCTGAGGCGGTCGCAGCACCAGAGACGATTCCGCCTCCTATAGAAACGATGCACCTATAAACCATGAGGGTGCCGATGTTGTCGGTAAAGGCGGAAGCTATACTACCGGCGACGGCAATAACCACGCCGAGTATGGCCATTTTTGTTCTGGAGCATTGGGTAACTGGAATCGCAGTAAACAGCAGAGCTATGAAGTAGGCAAAATTTTCTGCGCCGTACACCACGCCTATGTCGGTTTCCGAGACACCAAATTTTGTCATCAAAGGAGCTAGCAATTGCGGCTGCAGGTACAAGCCCCATAGCCCAACGTTGTATGCCGCAGCTACGGCGAGCGCGCCCGGAATAACCGACCGGAAACTGGCTAATTGATGATGCATAGCTATATCACGATCTCGTTAACACTGTGGATGCGATCAGCTTCACCCTTGCCAAGTTCGTACCCGTAGAAACTGAGAAACGGAGCCTTGGCTGTCTCACCGTTAAACTCGAAAGGAACTAAGTTATTCACCTCTAGAGCGCGGAGCGGGGTATCTACCCTGAACCAACCAGAGGTTTCTGTGGTGGAGGATCTTGCCGATGATGGCAATTCCGGCCCATACAGCCCTTCGTTATTTGCCGGCTGAAGTTCGCAAGTTTTTGCCGGCATTAACCCCTCGGTGGTCAAGAGCCAGAACCGAACCAGGAGGTGCACTTTAATTTTGGTGGTTTTACTGCCGGCGACAAGCAGATCGGGAGTGCCGCGAGCGCTGCTCAATGATACAAAGATCGAAAATGCAGTATCTGTAACTGTGGAATAGATAGCCCTCATGTTGTCGGTCTGCCTACCGTTGCTAGCTCTATGGATGATGCTAGCAGTTCGGCCAACAGGCATTTTAGAAAGTAACGACTCTGCAGCTTGAAGGAAACACTCATCACCTATCCTATCAACAAAAGGCCGACTGGCGGATCATCATTGGATACTCACTAGTCTCCCATGATTGTTATCTCTCCGCCTAATTCCACGCTTGTTGGGCAATGCTAGCTTCCCGGTAACTTCACTCATATAAGGCTTTGCAAACGAAGGCGCCAACTTAAGTACTATCTTGCAAGGCCACAGCGACAGGCAGTTCTGATCTGCGGTATGTGCTCATGCAAGCATTCTACTGGGCTAGTTTGTGCCTTTTTCTTAGGCAGGGAGGAATCTCAGCGCTGCGTTTTGTCTTAGGTGCAATATACTCGGGCTGGGTTTAGAGTCTGGCGTTAAAACCAACCATAAAAATTGGCGAAAGCCACAGCCGTTTTTTACTCCAGCGCAAGCTGGAACAGACAGAGTAACAACAATGACACCACTAAAATGACACTGCTGATTTCTCACATTCCAAAGACCGCCGGAACGTCTTTACGTAGCTTAGTTGGCAAGATGTCTCAGGACGTTGTCTGGGTTTACGATAGACAGCTTCAGCTCAACGACCCTGATATAGAGTTCATGACGGAATTCAGACAAAATCCGCGCCCTAGTACCGTCATGGGACATTTTTCTTATGGCGCACATCGGCTTCTGGGAATTGAAGCCGAATACGCGACTGTCTTAAGGAACCCCTTTGAACGTATTCTGTCGCTTTACCGTCACCAAAAATTACTGCCAGATTCCCGTTTCGCAGCAGAACTCAAAAGCGGAATGTCGGTAGGAGAGTTTGTGGCCTCAAGAATAACCGCCATGACCAACAATCACATGTGTCGAGTGGTAGCGGGTGTCTCCCCTGATGCGGGGCATCAAATAAACGACACCTGGCTGTTAGAGCACGCAAAACATAATCTGAGTCGACATTATTCATTGGTTGGGGTTTCTGAGGACATTGGGCCATTTATTGAGCGGCTGGGCGCTCGCTTAGGCTGGGCCCAAGCCGAGTTACCCCATGAAAATGTAACTGCAGGCGATCCAATCGAAGTGTCTGATAAAGACAGGGATACCATTGTTGAAAATAACCTTTTGGATATTGAGCTCTACGCTCATGTAAAAAAGCATGTCTAACTGCGTGTAATTGCTAAACTACACGCCTAACCTCACTAGAGCGCAACGTGTTCAAATTCCTGTCAATCTTCGTGGCCTGCCTGATGACACTCTTCACCATAGAGCTGCTCAATCCTGTGCAGGCTGCCGTTATCCAGCCTTTTACAACATTTCTGGCATGGATAGCCGCATCGGTAATTCTGCCATTTGACGATACGGTCATAAGTAGCGGCAGGGTTTTAAGGGATTCGGTTTCAGGATTTGCGGTCTCCATTGAGGCGGGCTGCAATGGTGTAGAGGCTTCAATTGTCCTCATTGCCGGAGTTTTAGCTTTCCCTGCTACTTGGGGCCAACGGCTCGCAGCAATAACACTAGGCTTTACCGCCATTCAAGTGCTAAACGTCCTACGGATTGTCAGCCTGTTTTACCTTGGACAATGGAATCTCGAGATTTTTGAATGGACCCATCTGTATTTTTGGCCGGTGCTCATCATGCTGGATGTACTGTTGGTCTTTGCTTTTTACCTTCGCTGGCTGTCTCGGTCAGAACCCTCACCACAAAATGCCTGATAGCGCCTTTCGACAGCAGATTCTGACTACGCTTCTGCTGCTCGCCATCACATTTAGCCTCTGGGTGGCTATGGAGCCCATGCTAGCAGCACCAGCAAAATGGTTAGCACACGCAATCCTCACCCTATGGCTTCCCAATATCGTTGAGACAACAATTTTCGAGCCCGGGGGCCTGCTGGTCGTCACCAAGTTCACTGAACTAAATGGCATTATTCGCCTTGCAGCGTCTGGCGAGGAGGGCCTTGCCTTTCGGCTTAACACACGTCTAGTTTCATACGGTTTGCCATTCTACGCGGCACTGCTGTGGGGGTCTCGTATCGCGAAACCCTTCAATACCTTCGCCTGGGGCTTGTTTGTACTATGGGCTGCGATGGCACTGGGACTGTCGGCTATGGCGGCCAAAGATATGATGCTCGTTATTGGAGAGCCTTTTCTCTCGGCAGCTTGGGTTCCTCCCTCTGCAGTTATAGCCGTAAGCTACCAATTTAGTGTTTTACTTATGCCAACTCTAGCTCCCGTACTACTGTGGGTGCTGCAACTGCGAGACTCTCCCCTTTGGACACGACTCGATAGCCAGCTGAAGATCCCGCGCAGCCGCTAAACGTTCAAAGGCTCTGCTCTTGTGCATGCCCGCTGCACCTCTTGCCCTACCTGTTTTACTCTGGTGCAACGCACGCCAGAACACGAAAGTTTGCATCTAACCAACATTCACTAAAAAACCTGCTCTATGCCAAGCCACTGACTTTTCCACGACGGGTTATAAATTCAGAACGAGACTTTGAGCGGCAAGTAGTAGCCAAAAAAACTTTTATTACCGCGCTACCCGACGGGCTCGCCAGCCCATTAAACCGACACAAAGCGTCAAGAACGCCAACCCCAGGCCGCCCAAGACAGGGATTTCACTGGGAGAGCTCAAATTATTGCCGGACGTGCTAGCACCCCTCGACGCTGCCTCAGAGCCATCATTTCCCAATTTAGCTGTGTCAGCCACTTGGGGCGCCGACCTAATACCCAAGAGAGTTTGTAGCAGGTTATAAAACATGTTCGGGGCGTTACCGGAGGGTGGCGGCAGTGAACCAAGAACCAACACCCCTGCTGACTTTGACTCACTCTGCCGACTTGGAGAGACGTCGCTATAAATTCCAGCGATGCTGCAAGTATAGGTATTGCCAGAGGGCAAGCCATTGACCCGGACAGGAGAGTTGGCACTACCACCCGAGTAAATGTACTGCTTTTGGCTGAGCCGCCAGCTATTCAACACGCCGTCGTCACTTGGCGCCTGATCAGAAACGTGGAGGAACCAGGAGCCCGACAAGGCCTCTCCAGCCAACTCGGAAAATGGTGTAACCGACTTGAGGTTTTGGGGGTAAACCCCAATCAGGTTATCGCTACCATCTTCTTTTGACGGCTGCCTAAGCGTAATCCTTTTACCACTGGGAGACTCCAGCTCTAGCACCACGTCACTGCGATAAGAGTGTGTGATATTAACTTCCACCTCAAATTCATCGGGGGACACTTCACCCTCGGCCGATAGCTCAATCTCAGAGGAAATGGATTTGGTGTCGCTAAAAGGTGTCTCAGGTGCGGCTAAACCCATCACTGTACGTGGCGGCGTCAGTGACGTTCCCGAAAGACTCCAGCTGTTGAAAACGCCGTCGTCACCCTCGTATCCATCACTGACCTTGAGTTGCCAATTGCCACTAACAGGCTCACCGGATACACCGGTGACAACGTAGGTCTCACTGACATTGTCTGCGGTATCGTTACCATCTAGCCCCTTCAATTCAACAGTAATACCTGAGGGAGATGTCAGCTCAATGATAACGTCACCCCGAAATGTGTGAGTAATATCTACCGATACGCTTAAACCTTCCGGAGCCACGGATCCATCTCCAGACAGCTCTATTGATGAAGACGCCGATTGCTCTAGGTTAAAGTCAGCGCCAGAAATAGCAGAACCAGAGAAGGCCGCTGAGCGTGGGGTACCAACACAAGTGGCATCGTAATAATCAACGCCACTGCTTGCTCCGGGCGTAAAAGCAATATCAATCGCTGTGTCACCCGCCGCCGTTCCAGAAACGTTGGAGGGTGCCGGCACTTCAGGCGTCGGGGCCGCATCGGCATCTACGGAAAAGTTTGCATCAGACACGTCGAAGAAAATATTGTCGCGACCCCGCAGCATAATACGCGCCGAGTCGGTCTTAACTCCTGCAGGAAACTCCACTCTTGCGTAGCCGTCATTAGTTGTCGTCGCAAAAGCCGTGCTGTCAAAAGACTTGCCGCCATCGGTAGATAAGTAAAGATCCACCTTTTGAACTGCAATAGGTGCCACATCGGTGCCGCCCACATTCCATCGAACCGTTCCAATGCGCCCCAGAGCCCCCCCCAAATCTGGTTCCGCTACCGAAAAGGGTTTGTCGGCCAAAGGTTCAGCAATAACCGTGATGTCTGTAGTGTCAGAGTTTCTCCCGCCTCGCTCATCCCGGGTTGTCAGTGCGAACACCATG
>JAQWYY010000274.1 GCA_029253705.1 Luminiphilus sp.
GCCCGTTTTGCCAGCGTATTGCGCACGACGCGCACATCCACTTGGCTTTCACGTGCTGTTGCCCGCAGAGCAGTCATATCGTTTGAGGCCACGCCACGTGCATCGGCGACCACAAGCGACAGTGCACTGGCAGCGGTCTCGTTGACTTCGGCAACAATCGCCTTCTTCTCGTCGAGTCCAATAGCCATTGGTCTACTCCTGGATTAACAATTATGGCCAGCACAGAACCGCTGCACTGACCGCCCTCGGTGAACGTGTTCACCATCTGCGTAGGCTCCTCGCGAACTTAAGGGAACAACGTCCCACCTACGGTCTTTGACAGCCCTTTGTTCAGCGAGGCAAAGCCGCACTTTCCTTAAGACTCCAAAGCGGTACCGAGCAGTCAACAGACTTTTCAGTACCTAGCCACGGCTAACAAAACCGCAGCCCACCGCACCCAGAGGTGCGATGTTTTTTTCTACAAATCTAACTCAGCGTGATCAACCGTGACCCCTGGACCCATGGTCGTAGACAGGGTGATTTTTTGAAAGTACACGCCCTTTGATGAGGCAGGTTTTGCCTTTTTCAAATCGGCCAAGACAGCCATCAAATTGCCACGCAGCTGATCGGTCTCGAACGCCACCTTGCCAATGCCACCTTGAATGATGCCGTTTTTATCTGTTCGGAAACGCATTTGCCCAGCTTTGGCGTTGTTAACGGCCCCTTCAACATCAGGGGTTACCGTGCCCGTCTTAGGGTTGGGCATCAGGCCTCGCGGGCCCAATACTTGACCCAACTGCCCAACAACACGCATGGCGTCAGGAGAGGCAACAACGACGTCAAAGTCCATCATGCCGCCCTTAACTTGCTCAGCCAGCTCTTCCATACCCACAAAATCAGCGCCTGCCGCTTTGGCTTTCTCGGCATTCTCGCCTTGAGTAAACACAGCAACGCGCACCACCGAACCGGTGCCGTGGGGCAATGTTGTAGCGCCCCGCACACCTTGATCTGATTTCCGGGCGTCAACGCCCAGATTGACCGCAAGCTCTACTGTTTCATTGAATTTCACGGTGCCAAACTCTTTCAACAGACCAATAGCCTCGTCTAAAGGATAGGCCCGGGTAGCATCTACTTTTTCGCGAAAAGCACGTACTCTTTTTGATAACTTAGCCATGATCAGCCCTCCACCACATCAATTCCAGCAGAGCGTGCACTGCCTGCAATGGTTCGCACAGCGGCGTCCATATCGGCGGCAGTGAGATCTGGCCACTTTTGCGTAGCAATGTCTTCGAGCTGCGCTCGGGTGACCTTGCCGACCTTTTCAGTGTTGGGTCGCCCCGATCCGCTTTTAATACCCAGCGCCTTCTTCAATAAGATCGAAGCCGGCGGGGTTTTCTTAATAAATGTAAATGACTTGTCACTGTAGACAGTAATCACTACCGGAATTGGCAGCCCGGGCTCCATGCTTTGCGTATCAGCATTGAAAGCCTTGCAAAATTCCATGATGTTCACACCCTTCTGACCCAATGCCGGGCCCACAGGGGGGCTAGGGTTAGCCTGTCCCGCTGGGATTTGCAGCTTGATGTAGCCGTCTATCTTCTTCGCCATGTTTTTCTCCCGGGTGCAAACGCCTTCGGTGCTGAATCTCAGCCCTTGGGCTCCCCATTACGACCCCTTTGTTGCTAGGGGTCGAATCATTTTGATGCGCTTCTTTAGAAGCTCACCCCTATTTAGATCAGGAT
>JAQWYY010000275.1 GCA_029253705.1 Luminiphilus sp.
CCAATAATGCCGTGCAGCGGAGTTCTAATTTCATGACTCATTACCGCAAGAAATTCGGATTTGGCAACATTGGCGGCTTCAGCGGCTTGCTTGGCGTCTTCAAGGTCTATGGTTCTTTCTCTCACCTGAAAAGCCAAGTCTTTTTCCCTTTCTTTAACTCGCTCTAGAGACCTCCTCATGGACCAAACTATCGTCAACACAACAGCGAGTAGGGTCAGATAAAATATAAAGGTGGCGTGTGTCGTTTGCCACCAAGCTGGATAAACAGTGATTGGCATCTTAAGTGCATCATAATTCCAGTCACCTAAAACACCTTTTGCCGCAATCTCTAGCAAGTACTCGCCTGCGTCTAGGTCGGTTAGCGTTACCGTCCGCTCTTCTTTCCGATTAATCCAGTTGTCAGTAAAACCCAGAATTCTATATTTATACTGAATGACTTCAGGAGCTACGTATTCAGAGCCAAAAAATTCGATGTCGGCTATCTTTTCATCGCTGCCTAGAGTGAGGGTGTAGTTAGATAAATCATCAGGAAACTCCCTGTATTCACCCATTACACTAATTGAAGAGAGCCCGACTTTGACTTGCCTCTCTTCCTGATCTGCTGCTGAAGCGTCCACCGCGACAACGCCCCTGAAACCGCCAAAATAAATTACGCCACTTGGAGTGCTGAAAGATGAGCCAACCAGAAATTCACCATTATTTGCTCCAAATTTGTTTGTGTAGTGGCGGACTTTTAGCGTCTCAGGGTTGAATCTCGTGAGCCCTTCGTTGTGAGAAAGCCAATATTGTCCAGTTGCATCCATGTGAATTCCCATCACCGCATTGCTGGGCAAATTCAAAGCTCTCGATTTATTGGTGACTGAGCTAATCTCTCCTCGGCTATTGCGTTCGGCTTTGATCAGCCCGTACCGGAGTGTTCCAACCCATAAGGAGTTGTTTGGTCCATGCTGGACTTCAATCGTACCTAGGTTAGTGAGATTACTTTTGTCACCCAAAGCTAAAGAAGCAAAAGAAGTGTTTTGATAATTAATTAGGTTACTGGCGAGCTTTGCTATGCCATTCTCATTAGCGACTAGGACTCCATTATCTTTGTCATTCAGTAAGGCAAATACTCGATCGCTTATATTGGAACCTTCAATGCTTCTAAAAGTTCTTGCCACACGGCCATCGGGTTTAACAATGCTTAGTCCTCCTCCGTAAGTTCCAACAATAATGTCTCCATTATTAGCCCTCTCTAAAGAAGTAATGGCATTGCTGTGCAGTCCATCTGCGCTAGTGGGGTCGTAGGGTACTCTTGAGATTGATGTCGAGCCCCTGTCGTACCGATAAAGGCCACCCTCAAAGGTTCCAATCCAAACGGTAGCCTCATCTGCAAGCACGGTGGTTGATACATTGTCGGCCATCAGTGGATTGGTGGATGAGTTAATGTGTGTGAATTTTTGATTTCCTGGTTCTTGAAACGACACCCCGGTATCAGTAGCAAGCCACAGAGTCCCATCGTTAGATACGAATACTCCATTAACCGTATTACTCAATATATTGGAATTGTTTCGGCTAATGGGCGTTACAATACTTGCCCTGGCTTGCACAAGCCCATTGATAAAACCTATCCAAAAAGTTGAGTCATCACTTTTATAAATGCTGTAGACCTGAGTGTCTGATAACCCTTCATTAAAATCCGAGTAGTTCCGAAAAGTTCGTCCTCCGTCGAGAGTGATGCTCAATCCTTTTCCAGTGCCGATCCAAGTCGTGTCGTCATCATGTAAAACTGCAGAGATGCTGTTAGAGGGTAGGTCTAAAGCATCGGTGCCGGCACTAATTTTTCGTGTTGCGCCATCTACTAAACTAATTATTAAAATGCCCTGATCCAAGGTGGCAAGCCAAATTTCGCTGTTCTGAAGGCTTATCGTATACGCCGCCATGGTGGCAATATCGATACTAATTGGTAATTTAAAAAACTGTAGCTCGCCCGAACTCCACTTGAGACGGTAGATACCGTGCCCAGAGACTAAGGCAAAAATACCCGAGTTGGAGACGATGATATCGAGAACTTGCGCGTTAAGGTTGAATTGGTCGGCGGGTAATGGGAAGTGGAAAAATTGATCTGTTTCGGCTCTAAAAATACCAACAGCGCCGGACATGCCTAACCAAATCTGCCCTGTTTCTGACAACTCAAAGGCGTGTATGTCCAATTTTTTCTTTTGCAAGCTTGCGGGTATTAAGAACTCTTTTTTGGTGCGGTCGAATCTCGTGAGAGTGGCAGTCGTGGCTACCCACAAGGTTCCATCTGGGGCCTCCTTGGTCCCCAACAAGCCGCCAGCTGGAAGTCCGTTCTCTTCAACAAATAAGGAAAGATACTTTTCAACACGTCGGCCGTCGTAGACGTTAAGGCCCTCTTGGGTAGAGAGCCAAATAGCACCGGTTGAGTCCTGATAAGTGTTTGTGACTATGCGCTGACTTAGCTGGCTAGTTACCGCAGAGGGCCAAAATACGAGGTTTGGGCCCTCGGATGGGGAAGCAGAAGCGATGCCGCTCGATAACAGAATTAAGGCTAATACCAGGGAAGGAATCTTCATCTCCCTGACCCTAAGCTGAGGGTGAGCAGGTGTAAAGAATAAAAACCCCAAGCTCGGAGGAGCTTGGGGTGCTGATCAATTTGAGGTTTAAGATTTTCCGCTTGTGCCTGAGCACACTTATGAGCAGTGCGGTAGCGTTAACGAATGATCCATCTTGACGCTTTTTGATCGACGTCGTTGCGAATGATCCATCTAGAGGCAGCCTGATCTGCGTCGTTACGAATGATCCATCTAGAGGCAGCCTGATTTACGTCGTTGCGAATGATCCAGCGAGAGGCAGCCTGATTTGCGTCGTTACGAATGATCCAACGAGAGGCAGCCTGACCTGCATCGTTGCGGATGATCCAACGTGAGGCGGTCTGGTTCACTTCTTCCACAGCGCTCATCGCGGCAGTCTGATCAGAAGCTTCCATGCTGGGATGCGTCGCCCATCTAAAGCCCGAGCGACGGTTATCGGTTTGTGAGTTTACTACCGGTCCCGCTTCGTGGCTGGATTCGGCCCAGCGAAACCCGTTATGCGGAGTATCTGCGGCGACACCGGCAGCGACATTGCTTATTGCAGTAACGGCCCCGCGGAGGTCCTCATCGGCATACGCTGTGCTCGCAGTTAATATCAATGCGGTTGCGCACCTTGCGATTGTCTTTATCACTATCATGTCTATAACCTCCTAACAGGTCTGACGCTTCAATTTTTAGGCTCTTCGCTCAGGAAGAACTGTGAACTGGTTCTCAGATATTACGAAGGCATGTTGTGCGTAAACACCTTAGTAATAACCCAAATGGGGTAGTGAGGAGGTAGGATGGGCGAATGTTTGTTGGCGGTGCTTCTAGTTTGAGGGAGGGACCCCTAACCGCTTAAGTTTTTGCTGCTCATCTCGATATACAGCTGCCCAGTTGAAGGGCACCTCTGAGGTCTGAGGCGACTCGCGCGCAGGGTCGAGGCGCTCAAGATGTGCTGCGACGCCCCAGCGGCGGTCAGCACTCATGCCTGATGCGGGCATTGCTTTTTCTACCATGGAAGGCATGTTAGGCAATGAGGGTGTTCCGTCTTCGAGTCGCTCTGCCGGGCCATACAAACGCTCTTTGCCGGCCAAAGCATCGGTAATGTTCAAATTTTTCTGTTCGCAATTGGTCTCCCCAATTGTCAGGGCGCGTGATCCGTTTACTCGTCCGGCACCCTGAATGAATGGGCTATACGCAAGCCTACCTGCTCGGCTTAATGCAGGTTGAGCGCTGGTGGTAAGTAGGCACTTGACGTCATCGTTGGTGAGCTCCGGTTTAATTTCTAGCAACAGTGCAATTAGCCCTGAGACAACGGCGGCTGCCTGCGAGCTACCCGTGGAGACATACTCACCGGAGGTAAGAAAATAGTTAGGGTTTTCATTCGCCAAAGTAGCATCAAGCGGGATGAGACCGCTGATGTGACCACCTGGTGCGACAAGATCGGGCTTGATTAAGCCTTCAAGTGTTGGGCCACGTGATGAGAAATCGGGTATATAGTCGTCACGTTCGTCACCGGGTGTCCATGAGTCTGTGAGGGCGCCAACGGTAATGACGTAGGGGTTATTCCCGGGTGATCCTATAGTGCCCCAGTCTGGTCCATCGTTCCCTGCTGCGACGACGACAGCAATGCCCGCTTCCCACGCCTTCATGACAGCCAGATTCATTGGATCTGCCCAGTATTCGCGGGTTGGCGTAGCGGTTAACGATAGGTTAAGTACTCGAATATTAAATCGTTCTCGATGAGTGGTTACCCACTGAATGCCGCGGATGATATCCATGAAGTCGCCATCCCCGCGAGGTGAAATCGCAGTGACGGGTATGAGCACTGCGTTGGGGGCTAATCCTTGATATTGCACAGGCTCTCGATTGGCAACGCGTCGACTGTTGGCAATGATGCTGGCCATATGAGATCCATGGCCTCCATCATCGCGCAGATTTAAATCAATTTGATCTCGAATGGCATCGTAATGGGTGGCAATGCGATGTTTCCCTAGGGCGTTGTGTGTCAGTGCCGGTGTATCCCATAGTCCGGAATCAATAATGGCAACACCAACGCCCAACCCGGTTAACCCTGCCTGGGTCAATAGCGTTGCCCCCGCTTCTTTTGGAAAATAAAAGTCTTGCCCCTCTCCTGCATAGGCAGGGACAAGCTGCGTTTCACAGTCACCTAAACCTAGGGAGATCTCGAAGTCATTTTGCGTCAGTAATTTTGATGCGTTGGAAAATTGCATTTCAACTAGCGATGAGCCGGTAGGCAGTAAGTGATCTAGCTGTAGCTGTACCCCTGATTTAATGTCGACGCGGTCGGATGCAGGCGTTTCTCCAAGCTCCACGCTCACCGACAGCGTTGCATCACCTAACGCCTGAGGCCATGAGGCGTTTATCCACTTCAACGGCTTTGGGTTTTTGGCAAAATTGAAAATGCGCCACTGTAGAGACTGAGGCATCAAATTAACTTGTAAATCACCCGAGACCGCGCAGTCTCGGTTTTCGGGTAGCTTTGGTGGATTAAAGTCTTCGGTGAGGCTATTAACCCCTTCTGCGTTTGCTAGTTCAGGCAGTTTGTTCGCGTTGATAATTCCGCCAATCCCATTGACGATAGGCAGGTCATGGGTCTGTTTTCCACCGAGGGCTATTAAGGCATTGCGTAATTTTTCTGGATGGCTACCTTGCAGTAACACCTGAATCAGCTGGTCAGAGTTTCGCCCCGAAGTATCGGCCTCGCCAAATGCGCTAGCCGACACTAGCAGTGCGAAAGTGAGTAAGGGTTTCCACTTGATATCCATCGTTTCTTTAAGTTTCTGCCATGCGATACATGTGGCTAAAGTCGACATCCAGTATCTCGACCACCTCTTGTAAAGGAATGGGTTTGGCGAGTAGAAAGCCTTGAAGAATTTTGCAGTGATGGCGCGTGAGGAAGTGCGCTTGTTCCTGTGTTTCAACACCTTCAGCGACCACGTCAAGATCCAGTGCCTCTGCCAGTGCAAGTATCGCCCGGACAATGCTGTTGCCACTGTCATTGCCAAGATTTGCGACAAAGGCCTGGTCAATTTTTAGCGTGTTAACGGGAAAGTCCTTCAAATAGCTCAGCGATGAATAACCTGTCCCAAAATCGTCAATAGCGAGCCTGAAGCCTGCTTTTCGCAGTTCATGAAGCTTTAACAAACTATCGTCTGCGTCAGACATGATGACGCCCTCTGTTAGCTCGAGCTCAATCGCGTTGTTTGACTGCAATTCACTAAGGCGCACTTTCAGGGTTTCTAAAAAGTTAGCTTGGGTAAACTGCAAGGGCGATAAATTAATACTTATAGTCAGGTAGGACGGAAGGCTCTCTTTTAAAGACTGAATATCAGTGTCTACGCGTTTAAATATCCAATCCCCCAACTGACTAATAAGGCCGCTACCTTCAGCCAGCGGCGCAAAAAGCGCTGGCGAAATTGGTCCCAGTTCTGGGTGACTCCATCGCACTAAGGCCTCTACGCCAGAAATCAGGCCTGAAGCAGTATCAATTTGAGGCTGATAGACCATAAATAGTTGATCGGGACTTTCGAGTGCGTCGCGCAGATCGGCCTCTAAACGAAGCTTTCTTTCTGCATCATCGGCCAAAGTGTCGTCATAAAATCGGTAGCGATTTCGGCCTGATAGCTTTGCTGCGCTCAGTGCGATGTTGGCTCTACGGATGATGGCTTCAGCCTCCAAACCATGTTCTGGGGCGATTGCAATGCCCACACTGGCAGATAGTACGAGATGATTGTCTCTAAATGTCAGTGGTGCATTGAGCGTTTCCAGAACTAAGCTGGCAATCTGTGTCAGCGTCTGACTGTCTTTCATGTTACGCACAATAATGTTGAACTCATCCCCGCCTGGGCGCATGAGATCAATTGTCATTGACCCTAATTCACTTCGGTTAATAGCTTCGTGAGGATCTGGTCCCCTGGGTGCTAGCGCGCCCAAACGTTCTTGTAGCCCTGCTGCCACTACCTTCAACAGGCTATCGCTCAGCGCCTCACCAAGGGGATCGTGAATCCGCTTAAAATGGTCAAGATCAACCATTAACAAGCCAAGAGGGCGCTGATGGCCGGCCGCTTCATTTAAACTTTGTGTGAGTTGGTCAACAAAGCTACGTCGATTGGGCAGCGAGGTAAGCGGATCATAGTAGGCGAGTGTTCTCAGCTGTACCTGCTGTGCTTTGAGCGCGGCAAACGCCTCTGCAGCTCTCAGCATATATTTCACGTCCCGTGACAGCAGAGCCCAATTGATTGGTTTGGTTTTGTACTGTGTGGCGCCGGCCTCAAATCCTTGATCAATAGAGCGATTTCCGTTTGCGCCAGTCGCGATTAATATGGGGACGGTTTGTCCCTTTTCTGTCTGGCGAATGGCTTTGCAAACGGCAAAGCCATTCAACCTAGGCATATCAACATCGAGAAAGATCAGGTCAGGCTGGCATTGAGCAAAAAGTGCAAGGGCTTCCTCACCATTCTTAGCCTCAAGGACTTTCATGCTGTCTGATTCTAGGCACTCCCTCGCAAGCAGCCTTACCGTTGGATCGTCGTCACAGACAAGGATGGTTGCAGTTGCGGTCAAGGGAGTCGCGTTGTTAATGGAGTCAGTCAAAACAGTCTCTAGCGGCACTTTTAAGGCGTTCAAATAATAGTAGCACTGTCAGTGCTGCTGACCACTGCAAACAACAGGAGTTGTGCTAACCTTCGCTTATCCAATCATTCCCAGTTATTTAGCAATGACCATTGCCCAATCGCAGTTGATAAAAATCCGTGAACAGGTTCAGGAGCACTTGAGTCGAAGCCAACGATCGGAATCATCTCCCGAGCGCAAAGCCGATTTAGAAGCCGCTATCCGAGCTCTATTACAGCGGGAAAATGCTGTGATCGTCGCGCACTATTACACCGCCCCAGAGATTCAGGCCCTTGCTGAAGCCACGGGTGGTTGCGTTTCAGACTCTCTTGAAATGGCCCGTTTTGGACGCGATCATCGGGCGGAAACGCTCATTGTTGCGGGGGTGAGATTCATGGGCGAAACCGCAAAGATACTGACGCCCCATAAGCGGGTGTTGATGCCCGATATGGAGGCAACTTGCTCGTTAGATTTGGGCTGTCCTGCTGAGGAATTTGCTGCTTTTTGCGACAGCCACCCAGATCGTGAAGTTGTCGTTTATGCCAATACTTCAGCCGCAGTGAAGGCAAGAGCTGATTGGGTCGTAACCTCAAGTATTGCTCTTGATGTTGCCGAGCATCTTGCCGCTGACGACAAGAAAATTATCTGGGCTCCTGATAAACATTTGGGAGATTATGTTCGCAGGTCCACGGGCGCCGATATTTTAATGTGGGATGGCGCTTGTATTGTGCATGAAGAATTCAAAGCCCGTGGTATTGCAGATTTAAAGCAGGTGCACCCAGAGGCAGCAGTGTTGGTGCACCCTGAGTCACCTGCATCGGTAATTGAAATGGCGGATCATGTTGGTTCGACGACGCAAATTATCAAAGCTGCACAATCTATGCCGCAAGACACGTTCATTGTTGCCACTGACCAAGGTATATTTTTCAAATTGCAGCAGGCAGCACCTGAAAAGACGTTCCTTATTGCGCCAACAGCGGGCAACGGTGCGACGTGTCGAAGCTGCGCAAACTGCCCCTGGATGGCTATGAACGATCTTGAACGTCTTGCGCTGGTATTCGAAAAACCTGACAACGAAATTCATGTAGATCCGCTGCTGGGGCAAGCTGCTATGCGCCCCCTTGACAGAATGTTGTCATTTGCGGAGAGTTTAAACAGCGGTGTGATTGGCCGCGCGTAAGGAGCTATTAGCCCCTGTCTAGCTCGGTACGCATATCAATAATCTGCCCAATTCGCTCGTTAATTTGCGCAGAGACTGTGAAATCATTGCCCACGAGCTTTAACGCGTAAACCAACTGTCGCTGGGCGGCGTCTAAATTCCCAACCAGTATGAAATACTCAGCCCGAGACTGATGCAAGCCAATAATGTTGCCGCTCAATCCTTGTACTTCAGCGAGCAGATACCAAAGTCCCGGGTCATTCGCTTTAATTCGTGACTGGTCGATAAGAACTTCTTCTGCCAAATACGATTGCTGGCTTTGCTGAAGAGCATGCGCGTAGGCCATAGTTAAAGGATGATTTCCGGGGGAAAGCTGCAAGCGTGTTTGTAACTTTTTAGCCGCCAGCTCGGGCTGTCCGCTGGCCAAGGCGATTTCGGCGTCAGCCATTATGTACTCAATGCGCTGCTCTCGATCTGACCAAATACCATCCAGAGTCAGGGCCGCTTCTTCAGGGCGGCCGGCTTTTGTCAGAGCAAGCACTAGCCCATAAATTGCGGCTTCTCGGGACCTAGGGTTACCCTCTAATTCCCCTTTGAATTGCGCTACCGCTTCTTCGGGAGTATCTGCCAATGAGACGGCGACCCGGGCTCGCATGAGTTGGTAGTCGAGGCTGGTTGGGCGAATCCGCTTTGGGTACTGACGAGCGCGATTGCGCGTGTCTGCAATTCGTTTTTCCGATAGAGGGTGAGTGCGCATGAATTCGGGCATACGGTTTGCACTGCTGTAACGGCTAGAGGCCAGCATGCGCTCAAACATTGCAGGTGCGGCGTAGGGGTCCATCCCAGCGTCGTACATTATGCGTAATCCAACCCTATCGGCTTCCGCTTCATTGGCGCGGCTATAGCGGAGCTGTTCGTCTTGCAGTGCCGCCTGCGTGGCGGTCATGGCGGCGAGCCCGGCATCGGTTCCAGCGGTCGCTGCGAGTAAAATACCAGCCAGTAAGCCTGCTATGTTCAAGGAGGACTGGGTTTGGGCGAGTTCAACGCCGCGAGAGAAATGCCTTTGGCTGAGGTGCGCAATTTCATGGGCCATAACCGTAGCGAACTCATCTTCAGTTTGGGCGTAATTGAACAGCCCTGTGTGCACACCGATGACGCCACCTGGAACGGCAAAAGCATTAATCGTCGGATTATCAACGACAACAAATTCCAATCTGCGGTCCTGCAGGTCGCTGTAGGTCACCAAATCAAAGACCAGTGATTCTATATAGCTGTAGAGGAGCGGGTCATTCAGCGTGGGAGCTTGTCGGCGAAAGGACTTCAGCCACCACTGCCCTATGTTGTATTCGTAGTCAGCAGAAAATAAGCTGGTACTCGACTCTCCAAGGTTTGGAATTTTGAGCCCTTCAGTGGCTTGCGTTGACAGTGCCGGTAGTAACAACGAGCCTGCAAGTGCCCATGCCACACTGAGTCGAAAGTGGCGTTTGTAGTGCTCAGCAATGAGTCGTGTGAAAAATTTCATGCGCATACTTTATCGCAAGTCCCACTTGTTTGGTTCTATTGTCCAGCAAGAGTTCACAGGAAAATGCCCAATAGAGGCTATAATGACGGCCACTGGCAAGAGCAGGAAATTATCATGTCTGACAAACTTATCGACGCAAGGGGCCAGAAGTGTCCCATGCCATTGCTAATGGCAAAGCGCGGCTTGAGAGACATGGCCCCAGGCGCCGTCCTTGAATTGCTCGCTACTGACCCCGGATCCACGAAGGATTTTCAATCTTTGCACCGGTTGGCGGGGCACGGCGTAGAGTCGCAAGCGCTGGAAGACGGTAGCTATCGCCACTGCATTACCAAGGCAGCGTCATGATTGGAATCTTCAAGAAGTGGTACTACCGATATCTCAGTGAGGAAGAGTCGGTTTTACTATTGCTAATTCTACTGGGAAGCCTTGTTTTACTAGCAACCGTGGGGCCTATTTTTACCCCGATTTTAGTTGCAGTGGTGCTTGCCTACCTAATGCAAGGGGTCGCTAATCAGCTTTACACGTGGGGTTTATCGACCCGAATCGGTGTCTGGATTGCCACTCTTATGTTTACAAGCGCTTTTTTTGCCTTCGTGTTAGGGCTGCTACCGTTAGTTTGGCGGCAGCTCGTTAGCCTAGCTCGTGAGGCGCCGGCGATGGTCGATCGCGGGCGTGCAGCCCTGTCGGTGTTGCCTGAGAAATATCCAGCAATTATTAGTCAGGAGCAAATTAATCTGGCGATGAACAGCGTTCAGGGCGATATGGCCCAGCTGGGGCAGCTTTTGGTGACCAAGGGGTTTAGCAGTATCCCGGGGTTACTCGCGGTAATGGTCTACATGGTCTTAACACCACTAATGGTTTTTTTCTTCCTGAAAGACCGCGATCAAATTTTGAATTGGTTTACGTCGTTCCTTCCGGCTGAGCGACCGATGCTGAGCCGGATTTGGTCTGAAATGAATCTTCAATTTGCTAATTACGTCCGCGGCAAGGTTATTGAGATAATTTTAGTTGGTGGGGTTAGCTACGCAGCGTTTGCCTTTTTAGGGCTTAACTACGCGGCTTTGCTGGCCCTATTAGTCGGCCTCTCCGTTATTATTCCTTATATTGGTGCAACGCTTGTCACTATTCCAGTGGTGGCTGTCGCCTTCTTTCAGTGGGGCATAGGTCCGAGTTTTTATTGGGCTTTGGGCGCCTACGGCGTAATACAGTTGCTCGACGGCAACGTATTGGTCCCATTGCTCTTCAGCGAGGCGGTTAACCTTCATCCCGTTGCGATTATTGTAGCGGTTTTGTTTTTTGGGGGAATTTGGGGGGTTTGGGGCGTGTTTTTTGCAATACCGTTAGCCACCCTAGTCAGTGCCATTGTGAATGCGTGGCCTACTGTCGGAACTGAACAACCAACCTAAATTAACGTCTATTTTATTTTTGTGTCTGCGGCGTCCAGGAGGGACCCATGAAATACCTGTCAACGATAAATCTGCAGCTATCTGTGTTTGGGCTGTTGCTAGGCTCTCTGCTGCTGGGTTGTGCTCAGCCGGAAGAATCGAGTGGCACCGGCGAGGGTCCCTCGGTGGATTCATCTCCTGTAAGCGTCATTGTTAGCCCAAACGATAGTCGGGAATATCGCGCATTATCGTTGGCAAACGGTATTGAGGTCTTGTTGGTTTCAGATCCACAAGTGGAAAAGTCGGCGGCATCGTTGAGCGTGGGAGTGGGTCTAATGTTTGACCCAATGGACTACCAGGGCATGGCGCACTATCTAGAGCACATGTTGTTTATGGGTACCGAAGCTTTTCCCGAGGTTGATGCTTATATGAATTTTATGAGCGAGAACGGAGGTTCCCGCAACGCCTACACCTGGCTTGATATCACCAACTATATGTTTGAAATTAAAAACAGTGCCTACGAAGGGGCTCTGGATCGATTTTCACACTTCTTCAAAACACCCCTATTGGATCCTGAGTATATAGAAAAAGAAAAAAATGCTGTGAACGCAGAGTGGTCCATGCGCCGGGAAATGGACTACTTTGGCATGTTTAAACTCGGCCGAAGTTTTTTGGGTGATCACCCCGCAAACCGCTTCTTAATCGGTAATTTGGAGAGTTTGGCCGATAAGCCCGATTCAACGCTGCATAGCGCAACGGTTGAATTTTTTGACCAGTACTATTCCGGAAATATCATGAAAGTCGCTATGGTTAGCGACCGCAATCTAGATCAGATGGAGGCCTTGGCTAAAGAATATTTTGCTGGCGTGCCCAATAAGGCTGTTGCCGAGCCGGTCGTGACCGAGCAAATCGACATGACCGAAGCTGCTGGAAAATTGATTCACTATGTTCCGCTTGAGGATCAGCGGATGTTGCAGTTAGATTTTTTGATCAACGCAAATCAAGAGCAGTTTCGAGTTAAGCCTAATGAGTACCTTGCTTATATTCTTGGGTCAGAGATGCCCAATACCCCGGCTGCAAGGTTGAAAGAGCTGGGATGGGCGAGCTCCCTTGGCGTCATGGCTTCACCCAATGGCTATGGCAATTACGGTACCTTTAGTGTTCAGGTTGATCTTACCGAAGCCGGAATGGCCCAGCGTCCTGTCATAGTGGATATGGTGCTGGGCTATATTGAGATGCTACGTACAGAGGGCATAGACGACAGATTCGCGAGCGAGTTTGCCACTTCGCTTGCCAATCGCTTTAGATTTTTGGAGAAATCCAATGACTTTGCGTACGTTTCCCAGCTGGCTGCGGCGATGCAGAATTACCCCACGTTACACGCCATCGATGCGCCTTATCGTTTTGAGGGTTTTGACGCTGATGCGGTTTCAAATGTCTTAGATCAATTGGTGCCTGAGCGACTCAATGTTTGGTATGTGTCAAAGGATGAGCCCGCGTCTGAGGAGATGCATTTCTATGCGGGTAAGTACAGCGTCGAGCCCCTGGCAATGTCGAATTCAAGTGATCAGATGGCGCTTGCTTTGGCAAATGGCTTGGCCATGCCTGCGCTTAATACATTACTACCCGAGTCCTTTGCGGTTGACCACGCCGCTGGTGAGCCGGTAAAGGTAATCGATTCAGAGAACGCAGAATTCTGGCTACAGGGCAGTGCCACATTTCCAGAGCAGCCTAAAGGGTTCACTCAGTTACAGCTCAACACTGGTGAGCAAACCAAGAGTCCTGCGGCAAGCGTCTTGTCGGCTCTGTGGGCCGATCTCTATCGGCAGCAACAAACTACGCTTCTCACCGAGGCGTCCATAGCAGGAATGAACGCTTCGATCTCTCCCGGTTTTGGAATCCAAATGTCTTTTTCAGGCTTCACAGATAAGCAGCCAGAATTGATTAAGCGATCTTTGGAAGCGTTGCGCATAAAGCCCTCAGAGGAAGAGTTTACCCAGGCCGTCGATCGTTTTACCCGGGGACTGGAAAATTCGCGGTTTGGTTTTCCCGTGCGGCAGTTGTTTCCTGCCATACGCCGATTGGCACAGACTGGAGCATTCAATCAGGAAGACTTGCTCCAAGCGGCGAATGACGCAACCTTAGAGTCACTCAGCGGGCATATTGAACAGCAGCTAAGTAGTGCTTACGTGCGGGGCTATCGCTTTGGCAACTACAGTGAGAAAGACGTTCAGTCCCTTGCTGATCTTATAGGGCAAGTACTCCCCAACCGGTCTGGCGATACGTACACGCGGGCCGATACGTATGCGCCGCAACCGGGAAGTACACTGATTTATCAAGAGAGCCTGCCAGTGGAAGATTTGGGTATGGCATATTTATTTGCCGCCCCACAAGCGAGTATTGAAAATGTAGCCAAGGGCGAGCTGCTAGCGGCCCACCTGTCCAACCGAGCGTTTAATCAACTCCGCACTGAGGAACAGCTGGGGTACGCCGCGGGTGGTTTTGCGACACAGCTGGGTGACCACCCTATGGTAGGGTTTTATATACAAACACCGGTCAAGGCGCCCATCGCTATGTTGGAGCGTTTTGATCGTTACCGAATAGAGTTTGCAGCAGATTTGGAGGCGTTGGGCCAGACTGAGTTCGACAGTATCAAAGCGGGCGTGCTAACAGATCTGACACAGCCACCAAAAAATCTCGCGGAAGAAGCGGGCCCATTCTTAATGGACTGGAACCGCGAGCGTTACAATTTTGATACGCGGGCTCAACTCATCGCTGCGGTGGAGCAGGTCACCCTTGACGCCGTGCGGGACTATTATGCTGCAACCGTTATGGTAGAGGCCCCCTCACGGGTTTTAATTCAGCTAAAAGGCACGGCGTTTGCCAGCGAGCCCTTCGCGGAAATTGAGGGCGCTCAAATTGTCGAAGACGTTTCGTTGTTCCACCAAGACATGCCCATCCAGCCTCGGTAATCCCTCTGCCAGCCACTCTTTATTCTGGGGTGGCTGCAACTTTCTTTCGCCGTTATCGTGAAATTCGGGCATTTCGCCGCATATATAATAGTTCTAATATAGAACTTTATAGAAATAATTCCGATTTGCTGTAGTTTAAATTTAATATTTGACTGCTTTAATGGTTCTTTTATAGAACTAATAAAGCTATTTGTGTGTTTTCAGTTGAGTTTCTGCGCGACACAAGGGTGGCGGAGTTCAACATGGGGTTTAACGGATTGGAGAAAATAGTGGCTGAGCAACCCATCCTCGATGTGCAGGAAAGACAAGAATGGCTCGATGCCCTCGACTCGGTGGTACGCGAGGGCGGTGTTGCTGCTGGTGAAGCCTTGATCAATGCCCTGTCCCAGCACGCCGAAAATACCGGTGTACCACTGCCTCTGGCGATTACGACACCATTTCGCAACACCATCGCCCCTG
>JAQWYY010000251.1 GCA_029253705.1 Luminiphilus sp.
GCCTCGGGCTTTTATAATGGTGAGCTGCAGGTCGTTCGCCAGTTCGGTATTGCCGTGTGGTTCACCGGCAAGCACAAGATTGCCTCCCCGACGGTTCGGGCGGCGAGTTGCGCGTGGCTGATTCAACAAACCGCGCCCAGGTTAGAGCAGCAACTCAGATTGTCTGTTGGGTTGGGGCTCGCAGTAGGCGACAGCGAGCTTGGACGCGGCGACAGCGAAGACATTTATCCGGGGTTGTATACCCAAGCTGCTGTGGATGAGCTGGAGGCGTTAGCCCGCCAGTCGGGGAACGAAATCCACCTGTTCGAATCCTTGTTACAAGACGTGCAGCTGATCAACCGTGTCAGCATCGAAGAAGCTACAGCCGGACGCTATCAGCTAGGGAAATTCGCTGATGGCCATCGGGACCTGCTTGAACGTCAACGCGAAATCTTGCTACGGGCTCTCATTACCAATGACCAGCCCGAAGAATGAGTTCAGACTTCAGTCTGCTCCTACCACGCCCACAGCAACTACCTTCTGAAAACCGTTCGGCAACTTATTGCCACGCCTTCCCCGCTCGCCGCGGTAATGTTCAAGATCACTGAATTTGAGTTTCAAGTGGCGTTTACCCGCAGTAATTTGCAGTACATTGCCAGCAACCAAGACGACCGCACCCACCATTAATTCCTCGCGGGCAGCCGCTCTTGGGGTTGGAATGCCAATGATTTTATTTCCCTTGCCACGAGATAGCTCTGGGAGCTCTGAAAGCGGGAATACTAATAACCGACCTTCATTTGTCACAGCAGCAACCATTGCTGACTCGTCCGCGCTGCCAACACTGCCTGGTTGCAGTACTCCGGCACCCTTAGGCAATGACAGGACCGCTTTGCCTGCCTTATTTTTAGTTTGCAAGTCAACAAATCGTGCGACAAAACCATAGCCTGCGTCACTGGCCAACAGAAAACGGTCTGCATCTACTCCCGTGAGTAAGGCCTCGAAAGTTGCCCCCGATGGAGGGTTGATGCGGCCTGTCAATGGCTCTCCCTGACCGCGAGCTGACGGCAACTGGTGGCTGGGTAAGCTGTATGACCGACCGGTGGAGTCAAAGACAACGGTGGGTTGATTGCTGCGCCCTTTGGCCGCCAATTTAAACGCATCCCCCGATTTATAGCTGAGAGACTCGGGGTCAATATCGTGGCCTTTGGCCGCCCTTATCCAACCCTTCTCAGAGAGAACAATAGTCAAGGGGTCCGCCGTGGTCAGCTCCAATTCACTGAAAGCCTTGGCCTCTTCACGCTCGACAATAGGCGAACGACGCTCATCGCCGTGGTCCTTAGCAACGGCCTCCAGTTCTTTTTTTATCAGGGTTTTTAGTCGTGCATCACTGCCCAAGGTTTTTTCGAGATCATCACGCTCCTCAGCCAATTCATTTTGCTCGCCGCGAATTTTCATTTCCTCGAGCTTGGCAAGATTACGCAACTTCAAATCGAGAATAGCGTCGGCCTGTATCTCAGTCAGCTCAAACCGAGCCATGAGCGCGGGCCGGGGCTCGTCTTCTTCACGAACGATGCGAATAACCTCATCAATATTCAAGTAAGCAACAAGGTAGCCCTCTAGAATATGTAGTCTCTTCAGTACTTTTTCTAACCTGTGCTCCAAGCGGCGGCGCACGGTAGTCCGGCGGAACTCCAGCCATTCGAGCAAAATTGTCGCCAACGATTTCACGCCCGGACGACCGTCGATTCCTATCACATTAAGATTGACCCGATAGTTCCGCTCTAGATCGGTAGTCGCAAACAGATGACTCATCAACGCATCAAGATCAACTCTGTTGGAACGGGGCACTACTACGAATCGTGTTGGATGCTCGTGATCAGACTCATCACGGAGATCACCAACCATTGGCAGCTTTCTGGCCTGCATTTGGGCGGCAATTTGTTCAAGGACTTTCGACCCAGAGACTTGATGCGGCAAGGCGTAAATGACCACGGCACCATCTTCGATACGCCAAGCCGCGCGCATTTTAAGTGAGCCCCGACCGGTTTTATACATCGCACTAATTTCAGAGCGAGGCGTTATAATTTCGGCGTCAGTGGGAAAATCAGGGCCTTGAATAATGTCACTCAGATCTTCTAGCCCGGCCCGGGGCGCCTCTAACAAACGGATTGTTGCACTGACAACCTCACGGAGATTGTGAGGTGGGATGTCGGTGGCCATCCCCACGGCAATCCCAGTGGTGCCATTGAGCAACAAATTGGGTACTTTTGCCGGTAGCACCATAGGCTCATCAAGAGTGCCGTCAAAATTTGGTTGCCAATCAACGGTACCCTGTCCCAACTCAGCCAGAAGAATGTCAGCGTAGTGCGTGAGCCTAGATTCGGTGTAACGCATCGCTGCAAACGACTTAGGGTCGTCGGGTGATCCCCAGTTACCTTGACCATCGATTAAGGGATAGCGATAGCTGAA
>JAQWYY010000252.1 GCA_029253705.1 Luminiphilus sp.
GGTGATTCATTGATCAAACGGCGGAGGGCATCCTCCCCCGCCTGTGAGCCTATTTGCTCCCAAGCGACCCCTACAGTCATATGAAGTTCTCCCTGTGAGCGCTTTAGGCTCCGTTCAAAAGAGGGTGCCACCGTGATTCAGCGGTACCGATTTCAGAGTAGTGCTACAGCCAACATTTCTAATTTTTATGGGTAAGAGAGCTTTATCTCTCTTCAATTGACCCGAACATGTGGACAGTTACGCCATCAGAATGTCGGCGGATTAGAAATAATGGCATTTTTACACTTGGAATTTTGACAATTTCTGAAAAACCGGTGGATTTCGCCCATCTCAGTAAAATTTGTAGGCTTGAGGCCAATTTATTGGCCTAGCTTGTTTTGGGCGCCTAAAGTGGTCCGTGCGCTAGATAAGTCTCAGTAGGAACAGCACGAATGAGCAAGACATGGGCGTTTGTTGTGCTTTTGGAATATAAGTGGCGGCTTATTTTTTATGTCGGGATCAAAAAAAGAGAATTCGTTGCTGTTAATTTAAGCGCGGTCACAATTTTTTCAGCGGTTATCCGTCCCCATAATTTGAGGCTACATGACAGGCGCTTAAATTTTTGCCTACGTTATGCCTTCTTGTGATTCACTAATAGATCGCTGAGTTTTTTTAAGGAGATGGCACATGATGCTCATTAAAAGTTTGTTAACTGTAGTTTTTGCTCTTGTTGCAACCGGAACCTGGGCCCAGGAGTGCAAAACTTCGCCCTGGGGCGCTGATGATCAGATTGGGGCGGCTAATCGCTTGTCGTCAGCTAATGTTTTAGCGGCAGCTAACTTAATCAAAAAGGGCGAGACACACCCCTTGGGCATCGTGATCGAGCCCGGTATGCCCGCTTATCCTCCAAGGTATACCCAGCTACAGGTGGTTCAGCCTAATCAGCAATTTGGTAAAACCATGGCGCCTGCCGTTGGGTGGGATGCAAGCGCCAATGATGATGTAGTGCAAATGTGGTTGGGCACAGGGCCGCAGCTTGATGGGCTGGGCCACATGGGTGAGGCGGGCATGTTTTATAACTGCAACCGCGGGGAGGATTTTGCCGAGATCACGGGGCTGACTCGCCTCGACACCAGCCAGGTACCACCCATAGTCGCCAGGGGTGTCCTGATCGATATGGCGAAGCACCTAGGCGTTGCCTCATTAGATGCTGGTCAACCGATCACCAGTGCTCAGCTGAAGGAGGCGATGGCAGCTCAAAGTATTACCGTAGGGAGTGGCGACGTGATTTTGATCCATACCGGCTGGACCGATGCCACTTTAAAATCTAAACCAGAACTTTGGGGTAGCACTATCCCCGGTATTACCAATGAGGCTGCGGTTTTCTTGGCAGCTTTTGAGCCCGTCGCTGTGGGTGCTGATACCTGGGGCTTGGGGGCTGTGCCGCCCATCGAGGGTGATCGCGTTTTTTACGATCACGTGGTGCTGCTTAAAGACAATGGTATTTATATCCTTGAAACAATGAACACCGGTCGCCTTGCTCGGGAATCTGTCAGCGAGTTCATGTTTGTTTTAGGGCAAGCTCGATTAAAAGGGGCCGTACAAATGATTATTAATCCAGTGGCAATGTGGTAACGCTGGCTCTACACCCACCCAGCGTCACAACATGAATAGCGCATAAAGAAAGACTGCTGGCTTCTGGCCGCGCTGTGTCTGAAATTTCATAGTCGCGTTTGAGTACGCAGGATCAAAACGTTCGGTGTTAATATCACAGCCATAGGCGCGGCGCTTGGGTTTGCCTTTACCTTGCTATTTTAGTCAGCCGGGCCTTATCACTGGAGAATATAGTTAGAAAAGAGGCGAGGAGGACGAGGGCATGCAAGTAAAACGTATTGCTGGTGCATTGGGAGCAGAGATTAAGGGCGTTGATCTGGGACAAATACTAACGCCAGAAATTTCAATCGTTGTTCGTGACTTGCTCAATGAGCACGAGGTGCTTTTTTTTCGCCAGCAGGCCATCGAGCCTGCTCAGCAACGTGACCTAGCCGCCATCTTTGGGCCTTTGCAAACGCACCCCGCATACGGGACGGTTGCGGACATACCCGAGGTCATGATTTTAGAGAGCACTGCCGACAAGCCTTCTAAAATTGAAGTCTGGCACTCTGATATGACCTTCCGTCAGCACCCCCCTTCGGTCACTGTGCTGCGGGGTATGGTTATTCCAAATGTAGGCGGTGATACGCTGTTTGCGAGTATGACCAGCGCTTACGACTCGCTATCTGAAGGCATGAAAGTCTATCTCGAAGGTTTGGTGGCAGTTCACGACTTCGCTCAGGGGTTTCGAGAAAGTCTGGCTGAGCCGGGGGGGCGTGAGCGTTTAGGTGCGGCCCTTGAAGAAAATCCACCGGTGCGACACCCCGTAGTTCAGGTACATCCTGAGACTGGGAAAAAGGTGCTCTTTGTTAATGCGTTATTCACGACTCATATAGAGGGATTACCTCCATTGGAGTCTTCGGCTTTGTTAGATTTTCTTTGTCAGCACGCGGCGCTGCCTGAGCATACCTGCCGCTTTCAATGGACCCCTGACAGTGTGGTGCTCTGGGATAATCGAAGCACGCAACACAAGCCTGTTAATGATTTTTTGCCCGCTCCGCGCTGCTTGCATCGTGTGGTCAGCGAAGGCGACCAACCCTACTGACATTTTAGTACCGAGCGTCGGATCTTAGCTTTTGGATGTACTGGGTGACGTCGGCTTTTACCTCGGGGGCGAAAAGGTACAGGGCGATTAGGTTAGGTATAGCAATCACAAAAATCATGGCATCAGAGAAATCGAGCACGGCTTTTAGCTGTAACATGCAGCCGATGACAATGAAGCTGCAGAATAAAAGCTGAAAGCACAGTTGCCCCCCGCGACTTTCACCAAATAAATAAGTCCAGCCTTTTAGTCCGTAGTAGGACCAAGCCAGTAGGCTAGAGAAAGCAAACAGTAAGGCTGCTACGGCAATGACATAGGGTGCGAAATCGAAATGAACCGCGAAGGCTGCCGATGTGAGTTCTATGCCAGCGACCTCGGTGCCCATAAGGCCGTTTGGAATCGCACTGGTGAGAATGACCAGCGAACTTAAGCTAAGAATTATCACCGTATCTATGAAGGGTTCTAGTAATGCGGTAATACCCTCAGATGCGGGTTCATCGGTTTGAACGGCTGAGTGAGCAATTGACGCCGACCCCAATCCCGCCTCATTGGAAAATAAGGCCCGCTGAAACCCGATCACCATGGCACCGAGCGCACCGCCAGTTGCTCCCTCACGTGTGAATGCACCTTGCATAACCGCTTGCAGGGCACCGGGTATATGTTCAGCACTTAGTCCAATCACGATCAGAGCACTAACAATGTATAGGCTTGCCATAAACGGCACGAGAACTACGGTGACTTTTGCGATGGAGCGGATGCCGCCAATAACCACCAGGGCAACAACAATGGCGAGTGCCAAACCGAAAAACCAACCGCGATCACTAAGCCAGCTAGCGTCCCCTCCGGTGATCACTAGGAATTGTGTGTAGGCTTGATTGGCTTGGAACATATTGCCAATACCAAAGCCCGCGATTACCAGAGCAAGGGCATAAAAACAGCCCATAAAACGACCGAGCCCTGGCCACTGTCGGTGCTTAAACCAGTGTTC
>JAQWYY010000271.1 GCA_029253705.1 Luminiphilus sp.
CTCAGCCTAGCTTGCCAACTCAGGATTGGTGCCGCGGGTGGCACTGAGGCCCACGCCCAAAATTTGTATGACGCCGCCGATGCGGTCGTTCAAAGTAAGTGCCTTGGTTGTCATATTGAGGATGGCCTTGCCCCCAAGGCGGGAGCCTCACTCGCATTGCGTCAAACATCAGACCCCACCTATCTTGATTTTAATTTTTCAAATTTCCACGCCCTCTCGGAAGCTCGTAGTTCTCAATACATCCTGAATAAAGCGCAAGGGGCGTCGCACGGTGGTGGCGCTGTTATTGAGCCTTTTTCGTCAGGCTATAAATTACTCGCCGACTTTCTACAGGCCTTGGCACTGAGTGAGACTTGCAGTCCGTCCTCACTGAAGAAAACAGCTAACAACAGTAGCCCCGACACCTTGTGGAGCGGGGTAAACAGCTTGAGTACCCCTCAGCTCTATCGCAAAGCTGCCGTTGTGCTAAGTCGACGGGTACCCACAACAGAAGAGCATGACCGACTAAGCCGTGGCGACATTACGATAGATGCAGCGATTGATGAGCTCATGGCTGGTCAAGGCTTCCATGACTTTCTTGTAACGGGCGCAAATGATCAGCTGTTGACTGATGCATTCACAAACGGGTTGTTCCCAATTCAGTTATGGGGTTCATGGTGGCCAGGAACTGGGGAAACTAAAATGACCCTTTTTGATAACCTAGAGCGGAATGAGGATCTCTACCGAAATAATGAAGCTTGGCAGCTGTGGCAAGCGAATAATTACGGACACGCTCGCGCCCCCGCCGAGCTCATTGCGTATGTGGTTGAGAACGATAAACCTTATACCGAAATATTAACTGCCGACTATACGATGGTGACGCCGTTAACTGCAGATATTTTGAATGCTCAGCTCGAGGACCCATGGTCACAAAAGGTTGTTTACGACGGCGAATACACCAAATTTCATAAGGAGTTCAGACCAGCCAAGAATTTCGGCACATTTAACTCACCGCCCGGCGGAGAAGTTTGCATTCCGATCGATGGGGGCGAATGCTATCCCAGCTCTTGGGAGCCGTTTGAATGGCCACATGCGGGAATTCTTAACACGGTGGCGTTTTTGCAGCGCTACCCGACGACTGAAACCAATCGTAATCGTGCGCGTGCTCGGTGGACTTATAAATTCTTTTTAGGGCTCGATGTAGAGGCATCAGCTGCTAGGACAACCGATGCGGCCGCGTTAGCCGATAAGAACAATCCAACCCTATTAAATTCTGCTTGCACGGTCTGCCATCGAACCCTGGATCCGGTCGCGGGCGCGTTCCAGAACTATGGGGAGTTGGGCTTTTTCAGAGACAGCGACTTTACGGATACTCTGCCCTGGTCGTATAAGCTCGATCCGGAATCGGGCTACGTCAATGGAGATACCTGGTTTCGCGATATGAGAACGCCGGGGATGAATGGCAAGTCTGCCCCGGACGCCTCCAACAGCCTGCAATGGTTGGCTCAGCAAATTGTTGCAGACCCAAGGTTCCCGGTAGCCACCGTCGAGTTTTGGTGGCCTACTGTGATGGGCCAGGCAGTA
>JAQWYY010000043.1 GCA_029253705.1 Luminiphilus sp.
AATATGCCTTCGATCTGATGCAGCGCGCCTTCCACCTCGGGGCAGGCGATATTTTCGCCGCCTCGAATAATCATGTCCTTTTTGCGACCCACAATGTAAACCAGCCCCTCTGCGTCTTGGTAGGCCAGATCGCCGGTAAACATCCAGCCCTCACGCAGCGCGTCTCGAGTTTGCTCGGGCTTGTTGAGGTAGCCGCGCATATTGGCGGCACTTTTCAGTGCGAGCTCTCCCACGGCACCGGTCTTGGCAGCAGAACCGTCATCGGCAACGATTTTCAAGGTTTGAACCGGCGGTATCAGCAGACCCGCCGCACCAGGATGATCTATGTAATCTTTTCCTGACAAGCGCAGGCCTAAGGCATTGGTCTCGGTCATGCCGAAGCCTGTCGCGGGAGAGGCCTGCTTAAACTGTTGGGCAATTTTTCCCACCTGGCTAGGTGGACGCTTCGCACCACCAGCATCAATAGAGTTCAGTGATGACAGGCTCGCACCACTTGCGGCAGCCGCCTCAAGAATATCAGCGGACATGGTAGGCACACCCCAAAATCGGGT
Organism: Luminiphilus sp.; assembly: GCA_029253705.1. Lineage (GTDB taxonomy): Bacteria > Pseudomonadota > Gammaproteobacteria > Pseudomonadales > Halieaceae > Luminiphilus. The sequence continues at coordinate 552 of JAQWYY010000043.1, forward strand.
GATTTGTTCAGATTCAATGAGGTCTACGGCAAGCGCTGGATCCCATCGTGGCATGAGCACGACTTTTCCGCCCGCAGCTAAGGTCAGTAAAAAACAACTGTTAGTGCCTGAAATATGGAAGAAAGGAACCGTAACCAAGTTCGACTGGCCCAGAGGCTGGCCGGTATTATCGGTAGGCGCAGGGATTGGATAACCCATTGCTTCATAGGTGGGAAGTATCATGAGCCAAGACCACAACGCCGTGATCACACTGCGGTGCGTGAGAATGACCCCTTTGGGGTGTCCAGTAGACCCCGAGGTATACATAATCGAAAAATCATCGTCGGGGTCGGTCATGTCGGGGTGAAAAACCGCATCGGGGTATTGTGTGATCAGCGTATCGAAGTCATTAGGCACCGCGTCTTGAGGCCGCACGCGAATCACTGTAACGCCCAACTTGGACGCTGTATCTTGCAGTCGCTCAGCTCGAGCATCATCGACTACCGCCAACCTCGCTCCCGAGTCTTCAAATCCGTAAGCCAGTTCGTGGGCTGTCCACCACGCATTCATATGAACCGCAACCGCCCCCAGTGAAGCCGCTGCGAGTAGAGTGATGACATACTCAGGATAATTGCGCATAGCGATGGCAACACGATCGCCCTTGCTCACACCAAAGTCTTTGCTGAGCACTTGGGCGAAACGCGATACGCGCCTAGCAAATTCGCCGTAGCTCAATCGTTCCGTCTCAAAGACTAATAGTTCTCTGTCAGAAAATTCCTCTGCGCTTTGTTGCAGCAATGCGGCAAGGGATTTTGGCGCATTGGCGAACACTGGGAGAGACAAGCCATTGACCACCGCTTCTGTCACCGCAAAAGGGGAGCTCTCTTGAGTTAAGAGGTTTATGGCTTCTTCTAAGGAAGATGATGTCATGATCGTTGTTCACCTTGTTTTATTGGCGCTGCGTGTTCGGACAGATTAGAGCGGTAAACTATACCCACTTGAGTTAATCAGTACACGGGGTTCTAGGGGTGTCCTAGTGCGAACAACCGTTATTACCATTAATTTGCCGGCCCTATTTTTAATAGGTCAAGGTTGTAAAGCTATCTACGAGTCCGAACTCAAAGGTATCGCTACGCATATCGGCGTAGTGTGAGGCGCAAAACCAATGTCAGCAAAAAGGGTGTTTTTGGCTGGGCGTAGCGAAAAGCCCTAACGCCGCTGTAGACAAGGTTGATAGCGAAAACTGAGCGCTAAGAGTAGGGGGTCCTTAATGGTGTGGGGTAGGCGAGAAGCTTTCGCATATAACGCCTACTGTCTCATCGCCTTGGTCAAGGCATTATAGGCGGTAGCTAGAACCTTGCTCATCAAGTATCAATTTGATGTCTCTAAAATAGCAATCTGCTGAGTCGGGGTAGGCAGCGAGCTCCGCAGCAGTTTTTCTGGCGACATCATCATCAAGAAAACGCAGTGGCTGCCCTGTCTGTAACGCGCTGATATAAGTCTGTGCTGCGCGCTCAAAGTAGTAGAGCTGAAAAAACGTATCGGCAACGGTTTGGCCTAATGCCAGCACACCATGATTACCCATCACCATGATACGTATTTTTGGGTCTTTAAGTAGGCCAGCGCAGCGAGCGCCCTCCGCCTCAAATGCCAAGCCGCCGTAATCGGCATCAACAATATGACGCTCATAAAACATGGCGCTATTTTGATCAATGGGTGGCAGCGTACTGTTCGCCAAAGTTGCAAGCACGGTTGCCGCTTTGGAGTGCACATGCATAAGACATCGCGCATGAGGGCAGAGCCTGTGAATCGATCCATGCAATCCCCAAGCGGTGGGGTCAGGGGCCTCAGGGCCCTCCATCGCCCAAGGATCATTGGCATCTAGCAGAATCAGGTCAGAGGCTTTGATACGCCCAAAATGTACTTGATTGGGATTCATTAAAAACTGAGCCCCGGCGCTATCTACAGCGAGGCTAAAATGATTGGCAACGGCCTCATTCATATTCAGGCGTTCTGCCCAACGAAATGCAGCAGCCATATCTTGGCGTTGATTCTCAAGGTCGTAACCTGTGTTTATCGTTTCAACCATACCCGGCATTCTCTCTTTCCTCCGATTGCACCGCTTTTCACTGCCCTGAATATTTGGCACTTGGGTGCCTGCTAGGTGTTTTATAGTTTGAGTTTCCGGCCCTGTCTACCCTAATAAGGCGGCAGGTCGCTGGAGCATACAGCGGGTGACGAGGGTGTCCACGCTGTGTGACGCCCAAACAGTAAAGCCCTGTCATCCTTGTCAGGACATATTGATTCCGTCCATGCAAAACCCCTCCGTCCCCCCATGCGGCGACCACAGGATCCGGGCCCCGAGACAGCTTTTTAATCCAATAATTGTTTCGGGGTCCGACAGGGTCTTGAACCGCGCGTAAGTCTCTAGGGTGTTGGCTTCGCCATGCAAAAAGGTTGATAACTGTCACCGCGGAAAATCCCCAGTTATCGCAAAATCCTATGATCCTACGCAGGGTAGGGTCGTCAGTCTTAGCATCGGCGGTGGAGGGGTTGAGACCGACAAAGACCATCTCAGGGCCATCATCCCAACGTCGTTGCAGCCAGTATCGATAGCCCTTACAGCGTGAAAACCCTGCGTTACCTTCCACGTCTTAAAAACCCGAGTATTTCAATAATTTCAAAGGCAACTGCAAATTCCTCCCGGTAGATAATTTCACGTTGGTTCAGTACCTTTCTAATCAAATTTTGAAATTATCTGAGTGCAATTATGAAACAGATTGTTGATGGTTTTTACAGTGCAATAAAATCTGGGGACAACGATCGCTTGTGGGCATTGGTTCACGATGATTTTACACTGGTATGTCCAACACGGGACCACATCCTTTCTGGGGTGTATCAAGGGAAGTCTCGTTTTTTTGCTGAGGTCCTACCCCTTGTTTTTGGCTGCGTTGATCCTGAGGAAATTGTTTTCTGTAATGATCACCGCATTCTTTGTGCAGACGAGACTACCATTGTTGCGTTAGCGATTAACAAAGGGAGGGCGCTCTCGGGTGAAGACTACGATCAAACTTACCTCCATATTTTCAAATGCGTTGGGGGGCAAATTTTGACGTTAATCGAGGGCTTCGACACAGCCCTCGCCAACCGAGCGCTGTGGGGTGACACCCCGGCATTACTCGCAGATCAGAATTTTACGATAGGCAGTCTGGATGCTTTGGGCTTTGTTTAGTTTTGATCTATTGAAGTAATAAAACTTCGGTTTCATGGCTTTATTTTCTTGGGCTCGGTGTGTAGTGTTGGTCGCGGGGGAATACAAAAAGAAGATGTGCAGTGAAAGCGACTGATACAAAAAATCCCGAATATTTTCACAAAGTAGTGGACTGTCAGTATGCCTGCCCGGCTCACACGCCGGTGCCGGAATACATCCGTCTGATAGCAGCGGGACGATACACCGACGCCTATATGGTGAACTGGGAGTCAAATGTGTTCCCGGGAATCTTGGGACGCACCTGTGATCGCCCCTGTGAACCTGCTTGTCGCCGTGGGCGGATCGAAGAAGAGGCGGTCGCCATTTGTCGGCTCAAACGCGTCGCCGCCGACAATAAAGATGACGTTAGTCACCTGTTACCAACGGCGCCTGAAGAGGGCAATGGTAAACGGGTCGCCCTAATTGGAGCGGGTCCGGCTTCACTGACGGTGGCCAGAGACTTAGCGCCTCTGGGCTATCAGATTGATCTCTATGACGACCAGCCTCTGGGTGGAGGCTTTATGCGCAGTCAAATACCGGCGTTTCGATTGCCCCCTGACGTGTTGAACGAAGAAGTCGACTTCATTTTAAACATGGGTATTCGCCAACACTTCCAAACCTATATTTCTAGTCTCAAATCTGTTCTGCAACAGGGCTACAACGCCGTATTTATCGGCACTGGTGCACCTCGAGGAAGCGATTTAGATATCCCAGGCCGCGAGGCCTGTGATGCGTCGATTCACGTGGGAATCGATTGGTTGGCATCAGTAGCCTTCGATCATGTCAGCAAAATTGGTAAGCGGGTGCTGGTTCTGGGGGGCGGAAACACGGCCATGGATTGCTGTCGCACGGCGCGGCGAGTCGGTGGAGAAGAGGTCAAAGTCGTCGTTCGCTCAGAATTTTCAAGAATGAAAGCCTCAGCGTGGGAAATAGAAGATGCTGCCGCTGAAGATATCCCCATTATCAATAATCACGTGCCAAAAGAATTCGTTCATGAGGATGGTGTGCTCAAAGGAATGCGCTTTACGGTGGTCGATGTCGTATACGATGCTGACGGCAATCGTGAATTAGTGCCTACAGGCGAAGAGGTATTTTTTGAGGCCGATGACGTCATTATTGCGATTGGCCAGGATAATGCCTTTCCTTGGATAGAGCGCGATGTGGGCATCGAATTTGGCAAGTGGGATATGCCCGTGGTTGATAAAACCACGTTCCAGAGTACTTTGGAAAAAATATTTTTCGGTGGCGATGCGGCGTTTGGTCCAGAAAATATTATTACTGCCGTCGCACAAGGGCATCAGGCGGCCATCTCCATTGATCTTTTCTTAAACGGTAAGCAAGTTGAAAACCGTTTGGCAGCCGGGGTTACTTTGGTAAGCCAGAAAATGGGCGTGCACGAATGGAGTTACGATAGCGAAGTCTCTAACGATGATCGCTATCCAGTACCACACGTGAGCAAGGAAAAGGCGCTCAGAGACCGTAAGCTTGAGGTGGAGCTGGGCTTCGATATTGATGTTGCTTACCAAGAAGCTGAGCGCTGCTTAAATTGCGATGTACAGACAGTTTTCACAACATCCAAGTGCATTGAGTGCGATGCCTGTGTTGATATCTGCCCAACAGACTGCATAAATTTTCTCAATAATGATGCTGAACCTGCACTGCGCCAGTCTCTGCGACGTCCCGCAAAACGCGAGGATCAGGATTTGTACGTTTCGACAACGTTGCCCCAAACAAAGCGGGTCATGGTGAAAGACGAGGATGTCTGTCTTCACTGTGGGCTCTGCGCCGAACGATGCCCCACCGGTGCATGGGATATGCAACGATTTTTTTATAGCGTTACCAAGGCTGGAAGCTCATGCAAGCAAAGCAGTCCGTCAATGACTTCGTCATAAAATTTGCCAACGTCAACGGCACAGGCTCGGCCAGTGCCAACAGCATGTTTGCCAAAGCGATTTTCCGGATGGGAATTCCGGTGAGTCCTCGAAATATATTTCCCTCTAACATTCAGGGAATGCCTACTTGGTATGAGGTGCGTGTTAGCCAGGATGGCTATTTAGGGCGACGGGGCGGTATCGATATTATGGTTTGCGTAAACCCTCAGAGCATAAAGCGCGATGTAGCTGAGGTGGAGTCTGGAGGATATTTCATCTACGACTCTACGAAGCCCCTCGACCTGCGGCTAATAAGGGATGACGTTAACTACTTTGGTATTCCGTTTACGGATATTTGTTTGCGTGAATACACTGATGCGCGACAACGGCTGTTGTTTAAGAATGTGATTTATGTCGGTGCCCTGTCGGCCTTATTAAACATTGACTTTAATGTGCTCAAGGATCTTGTGGCCGATCAATTTAAGGGGAAGGAGAAGCTGATAACGCCCAATATTTATGCATTGGAATTGGGCTATCAATATGCCGTCACGCACTTCGATTGCCCTATCGGCATTCACTTGGAGCGTGGTCACAAGCTTGCCAAGCACATTGAAGATTTCGACAATATTCTGATGGACGGTAACACTGCGGCGGCTTTAGGAGCGGTTTATGCTGGTGCGACTGTTGCGGCCTGGTACCCCATTACACCATCAACCTCTGTGGTCGATGCCTTTGACAAATATTGTCGCCGTCTGCGAATAGACCCTGGTACCGGCAAGAAAAATTACGCCATTATTCAGGCTGAAGACGAACTCTCTGCTTTGGGCATGGTTATTGGTGCCAACTGGAATGGAGCTCGAGCGTTTACCGCTACAAGTGGCCCGGGTGTTTCGCTGATGAGTGAGTTTTTGGGACTCGCTTACTTCGCCGAGGTGCCCACGGTGTTGATCGACGTTCAGCGTGCGGGCCCCTCGACGGGTATGCCAACACGCACTCAGCAGTCCGACGTGTTGATGGCCGCTTACGCGTCCCATGGTGATACTAAGCACGTGCTGCTGTTTCCAGCGACACCTGCAGAGTGCTTCAGCATGACGGTGGAAGCGTTTGATCTGGCAGAGCGTTTGCAGACCCCCATCATAATTATGAGCGACCTCGATCTCGGTATGAACGAGTGGATGTCGCCACCGCTGGAGTTCGACGCGGACTTTAGATACGACCGTGGCAAGGTCCTTAGTGCAGCGGATCTTGAGAATATGGAAGAGCGATTCGGGCGTTATAAGGACGTCGATGGTGACGGTATCCCCTACCGAACATACCCTGGAGTGCACCCTGATAAAGGTGCTTACTTTACTCGTGGAACCTCTCGGGATGAATACGCTGCCTATACTGAAGACGGGGATGAGTATGTTCGTAATATGGACCGGCTACTAAGAAAGTTTGAGACCGCTAAAAGCTTGGTACCGGAACCAAAAATCAAACATTCTGAAATGGAAACGCGTTACGGCGCCGTATTTTTTGGAACTACCGCGTCGCCGGCTTACGAGGCGATTGAGATTCTTGAAAAAGAAGGAATCGACCTCGACACCATGCGCATTCGGTCCTTTCCCTTCAATCATGAAGTCGAGCAGTTTATTAAAGAGCATGATCGTATCTTCGTAATCGAACAAAATCGCGACGGTCAAATGCGCCGTCTATTGCTGAATGAAACCAGCGTGCCGGCCAAAGAAAAGCTGATTCCCATCCTTGAATACAACGGATTGCCTGTAACCGCGCGAAAAATTGCAGGAATGATTCGAAACTATGTGACTCACGGTAATGTCACACCGCTGACGCGGCGCAATGCTGTCGAGGAGATAAGCGCATGACATTTGTAAAGCCGGCCTTCCGTCATCCCGACGCCCCCCTTAATGAGCTAGGTCGTTCCAGACGGGACTACGAGGGTGGTTTATCGACCCTTTGCGCAGGTTGCGGACATGACTCAGTGAGCGCTGCAATTATTGACGCGTGTTTTGAGCTCAATATTGAGCCGCATAAAGTGGCTAAGTTATCGGGTATTGGCTGCTCTTCGAAAACCCCGGCTTATTTTTTGTCGGGCTCTCACAGCTTTAACAGCGTTCATGGGCGTATGCCCTCAGTCGCGACTGGAGCGAACCTTGCTAACCGTGATCTGATTTACATCGGTATATCTGGAGACGGAGATACCGCCTCTATAGGGCTCGGGCAGTTTGCGCACGTTGTACGACGAAACCTCAATATGACGTATATCGTCGAAAATAATGGCTGCTATGGTCTGACCAAAGGTCAAGATTCCGCCACGATGGATACGGGCTCGCCCAATAAGAAAGGTGACATCAACATGTACTCGCCGATCGATCTTGCCCGCCTTGCCATAGAAATTGGTGCGACTTTTGTAGGCCGGAGCTTTTCCGGAGATAAACAGCAGCTTATCCCATTAATCAAAGCTGCGATTAGTCATCGTGGCTTCGCATTACTCGATGTAGTGTCTCCTTGCGTCACTTTTAATAACCACAGTGAGTCGACCAAAAGTTATGAGTACATGCGCGGTGCCAATACTGATATGCCCGTGGATTTTGTTCCTATGCGTCAAGAAATCACGGCGACCTATGATTCAGGAGCAACCTGTGAAGTATGCATGCATGATGGTTCAGTCGTGCGCTTGTATAAGCAGGATAATGACTACGATATTGAGGATCGGCAGTCGGCCTTAGAAGCCACTAGTCACTACGCTAAGGAAGGAAAGATTCTCACGGGGTTGCTTTATATTCAGCGAGATAGCGAGGAACTGCATGACGTCCTCGATACCGCTCGGCGTCCTCTTAACTCGATGAATGAGCAGCAATTGTGTCCTGGGCCGCGCTTTTTGGATTCGATTAACGCGGGTTTGCGTTGAGTTTTAGGGTTTAATAGTACGATGCGCCCGAATGCACTCAAGAAGCGTATTAGTGATGTGCTCGCTTGGGCGGGCTTCGCCGCTATTTTTCTCTGCCTTCTGTCCTTTGCAATGCCCCTGCTGGATGTCTCCGGTGTGATTCATCAACTTCTTGATACCTATGACGAAGTGAGTAACTGCAGTTCACAGCGCTGTGAAGCACAGCTGAGTATAGAGGGATTACCTGAACGTCAGGGCTGGTTGGGAGAAGCACAGGTTTATCTCGCCGCCTGGCGCTACGAGGCATTTTTGATCTGGTTGGGTGCTGGTATTTTCCAGAGCTTCTTTGTTCGATCGTTTCGACTGTTGCCTTGGCGGCCGGTTATCGTGCGTATTGTCACCCGAGTACCGCTTGAAGATATTGATTGATACTCCGGCCAGGCAGATTCTGTGGGTTTTTCCTGCCGTGAGCCGCTTTTTAAATCGGTACTTAACGTGCACCGCCTTGACTCACTGTTTTTAAAGCGCGGTCAACTGAAGGACCCGTCACCCCTCAATTCTTGCCTAAAGCTGCAGAGCGTGGGGGCGTCAAAATTCAACTGAGTTTGTGCTGCGCCTGAACATGACTGACGTGAAGTTTGTCAGCTAGGTTTGACCTGATGCTTCATGCGCATTAAATCTGAGTGGGATACGTATAGCAGGTCTGCCACTTTTCGAATCAAATGCTCTTCATATTTGTCGAGATGGTCATCGCTAAAGGCTACCTGCCACATGAGGCCAATTAGCTGACACCTCTCCTCAGGTTCACAGGCGTCTACGATGACTCGGGTAAATTCGTGCAGGGAAACCGCATCACTTGATCGTTCAGCAGCCAAACCTTCCAGCGCTGTGAGGCCCTGGTCATCGAGGTCAAACGTACTGCGCAGAAGTCGCAAGAGTGCGGCGCGTTCGTCGTTACTAAAGTCGGAGTCAGCTTTCGCGACCTCAATCAAGAGGGCAGCGGAGGCCAGCTGTCGAGCATCCTTCGTTGAGGCTTCGGGTTCCGCTCGGCTTGCGGAAAATAGCTCTATTATTTTACCAATCATGTGTGAGTCCCAGAATTAGCTATCGGCTAGTGCCTGTTCCTCTGGTGTCATTTCCGCGGGAATGGCCTCAAACAAGGGTGTTGATAGGTATCGTTCTCCAGTATCTGGCAGCATAACTAGAATGACCGAACCGGCTTCGGCATCGGCAGCAACTTCCATAGCGGTTGCGAGAGTGGAGCCGCCTGACACACCTGTGAGTATGCCCTCTTCAGTGGCTAGCCTTTTGGCCCAAATCATTCCGTCCTCGGCATCAACCGGACGAATCTCGTCAAAGCCGTTGTGATCAATACTTTCCTGCAGGACTAGGGGAATAAAGTCGGGTGTCCAGCCCTGGATGAGGTGGGGTGACCAGGCGGGGTGACTGCCGTTGGGAGAACCGTCATCGTTGCGAGCCTGAGCTTCTCCCGACCCTATCAAGGTCGCTGTATGGGGCTCGGAAAGAACGATCTTGCATTCGGGGCGAGCCTTGCGAAGCACTCGCGCGACGCCTGAAACAGTCCCGCCAGTCCCATAGCCGGAGACCCAGTAATCGAGTCGAGAGTCGGCAAAATCGGCTACGATCTCGGGGCCTGTTGTCGCTTCATGAACATCGGCATTGGCGTTCGATTCAAACTGGGCCGCAAAGAACCAGCCATTGTCAGCTGCAAGCTGGCGCGCTTTGCGATACATGCCAATGCCTTTTTCCGCCTTGGGGGTGAGAACAACTTTGGCACCCAGAAACCGCATAAGCCGACGACGCTCGATGGAAAAGCTGTCTGCCATAGTGATGACCAGGGGGTAACCTCGCGCGGCACAAACCATCGCCAGCCCGATGCCGGTATTACCCGAGGTGGCCTCAACAACGGTTTGTCCGGGCTTGAGTTGGCCACTGCGCTCTGCCGCCTCAATAATATTTAGCGCAAGCCGGTCTTTAACTGAGCCCAACGGGTTGAAGGATTCGACCTTGACGTAAACCTCGACGTGATCAGGTGCTATACGATTAAGCTTGACGCAAGGCGTGTCGCCTACCGTGCGTGTTATGTCACCGTAAAGTTGCCCTCGGCCTTGCGTTTGATAAATGTCAGACACGGTTTCTCTCCATAAACTTCATTTTGCTAGTGTCGCCCGAGCAGCACGGTTCGTCCAGTTGTATAGCAGCACCGTTCTGGTGGGCTGAATAAGAGTCTTGCGTCGACCCAAAGATTTGCGCTTTTACGACCCCTGACAACGGCAGTTATCATCGTTGACTGCCTGTGATAAACGACTTGAAGTCCCAAGTCTTTAAAGTGGTCTTAAAAAAACGCCAGCGCCATTTTAATCAAAACGACGACCGAACCTCCCCACACGAGCGAGCGAATGATAGGTGTGCCCAAGACATAGAGCACCAGATAAACTCCTCGTAGGGAAAGCCAATAGAGTGCCAGGCTGCCCGTATCGATGCCCTCAATTTTGAGTAACAGGGCAATAGTAAGAAATGCGGGTAATGACTCCATGTAGTTTGCGGCAGCACGCTTGGCACGTTGAGCAAACACCGAAAGTTCTACCACGTCATCACGAGCCCCCAGCAGCCATTTTGCGTGGGCTAAACTAAAGACCATGGGAACTAGCCAGACGTGCACCATGAGTAGTATCAAGGCAAAGATAATTTCAACATTGAGCATAAAAATAACCCCTGTTATTGTTTTAGTCGTTGGGAAAAACCTATCAGGTAACCGTCAGCCTATACAGTATAGCGTTTTGTTGGTAAGGCAATTCCCAGTGATATCCCGATCTTCTGATCTTAGGCTTCTGCATTAAGTTGGCCGCAGTGTTTTGAGGGTGTGTTTGGAAGTAAGCCGTTAATGGTGGAGGGGTGTGTGAGTCACAATCAGTTAGATGCGCTAGTGGTGGGTGCCGGAGTTTCGGGCCTTTATCAACTGTATAAGCTTCGCGAAGCCGGCTTAAGTGTTGTTGCGCTTGAGTCTGCTCCAGATGTTGGTGGCACCTGGTATTGGAATGCTTATCCCGGATGTCGCGTTGATTCCCCCGCCAATATTTACCAGTACTGGTTTTCTCAGGAGTTGCTCGATGATTGGGCGTGGTCTGAACGCTTTCCCGCTCAACCTGAGATCAAGCGTTACTTAAAGCACGTTGCGGATCGATTTGATCTTTATTCCAGCATTGAGCTGGCTACCCGGGTGGTGTCTGCTCACTGGATTGAGCAGGAGGGTCGTTGGCATGTTACTACCGACGCGGGTGTTGTTTATGCCGTGAAGTATCTCGTGAGCTGCGTAGGATTACTGTCAACACCTAAGGTACTGTCTTTTCCTAATCAGGAAAAGTTTAAGGGGCAGGTTTATCATACAGCGCAGTGGCCGCAGGAGCCGATTGACCTGGAGGGTTTGCGGGTCGGTGTTATCGGCAACGGTGCGACCGGTATTCAAGTGATTCAAACCCTCGCGCCTAAAGTGGCGGATCTAACGTGTTTTCAACGCACACCACAATACGCAGTTCGCATGAAGAATTATGCCGTCGATGAAAAAATCATGGCGGAGTGGCGTGCTGACTATCCGCGGTTGAGTGAGCTCGTGCACAACACTTTTGGGGGGTTTCCTTGGGATCCAGCGGAGGAGGGCCATGCGGCGACATTAACGTTAGAGCAGCGTCGCGAAGTGCTAGAGGACTGCTGGGCAGACGGATCATTACGTATGTTTGTGGGGACCTTTCCTGAAGTCTTGGTAGATCCGGTGATGAATGAGGAAGTCACCGAATTCGTTCGTGAAAAAATTCGCGTTCAAATTAATGACCCTGATTTGGCGCAAAAATTAATTCCGCGTGATCACGGTTACGGACTTAGGCGTGTGCCTTTAGAAAATGGCTATTACGAAGCCTTTAACCGATCAAATGTTCATCTTGTCGATATCAAGGCGACACCAATAGACAGCTTTTCGGAACGGGGCCTTGTGGTAGACGGTGAAGAATACCTCCTTGATGTCGTAATCATGGCGACGGGTTTTGACGCGGGCACCGGTACCCTGTCGCGCATGGGCGTTGAAGGTCGTGACGGGAAATCGCTGACGGCTTTGTGGCGCGAGGACATCCGCACGACCTTGGGGCTACAAGTAAATGGGTTTCCCAACCTTTTTCTTGTTGGGGGTCCACTCTCTCCTATAGCGGCTTTTTGCAATGTTCAAACCTGTGCTCAGCAGCAGGTGGACTGGGTGACTGATGCGATTATAAATGTCGTGAATTCTGGTAAGTCGACCATGGAGCCCACGGCTGAGCGTGAGGAGGAGTGGGTGCAGCATCATGACGAAGTGGCCAATGAAACGCTCATGATGACCATTGATTCTTGGTATACAGGTGCCAATATCGAGGGTAAACAGCGGCGTTTGCTCTCCTATATTGGGGGTGCACACGTTTACCGCGAGCTTTGTGATGACATTCAAGCGCAAGGTTATCCGGGCTTCAGTATCGAATGATTTTTTTCGGCGGGCTAAGCGATAGCCCCTTTTGGAGTTAAAGAAGTATGACTTACGACCCTATGCAAGACGATCGACTCGATATGCGCAATCGCGGGCTGCTAGCGGGGTTCGAGGAGCCCATGTTATCTCAAACTGCAGACGTGACGACACGGGAGGAAGCGTTGGCGGCTGCAAATACGCCGGAGGCACTTGCTGCTGAGGAGGTAATGTCAGAGTTGTTGGGGATGTTAGACAATGAAGATGTTATGCCTTCAAAGGGTCTAAGAATAACTACGGAGTCACTGGTATCTCATCCAGACGGGAATACGATTAATTTACAAATTATCCGTCCAGATACCGATGAAATACTGCCCTGTGTTTACTACATTCATGGTGGGGGCATGGCTATTCTTTCAGCTCTAGATCCAAACTATCGGGCTTGGGGTAAGACGATTGCGCACCAGAACCTCTGTGTTGTTATGGTTGATTTTCGCAACTCCCTGCGCCCCTCATCAGTGCCAGAAGTGGCGCCATACCCCGCAGGCTTGAATGACTGTGTCTGCGGGTATAAATGGGTCACCCAGCAGCAGGACGCACTGGGTATCCATGGCGATAAGATTATGATTGCCGGTGAAAGTGGGGGTGGCAACTTAGCCATTGCAACTACCATGCGTCTAATTGCTGAAGATGTGTCTGTAAGACCTGTAGGCCTCTATGCGCTATGCCCTTATATTCTTGGGGCTTGGCCTTCAGAGGCCTCTCCGTCGTCGATAGAGAATGAAGGGGTATTGATCAGCGTGGCCAATAATCACCCTACGATGGCTTACGGAATTGAGGCCTTCGAGGCTGAAGACCCTATGGCCTGGCCCGGCTTTGCTGCCGAAGCTGATGTCGCAGATTTTCCGCCGACCATGATCAGTGTTAACGAGTGTGACCCACTCCGGGACGAGGGTATTGCGTTCTATCGATTGCTCCAACGAGCGGGGGTGTTATCTCAGTGCCGGCAAGCCATGGGTACCGTTCATGCCAATGAGATCTTTGGCGCGTTTATGCCGGATATTTCTCGAATGACGGCCCGGGATATGGCGGGCTGGCTCAAGGAATGCAGTCTGCCCAGATAATAAGGCGTTGTAACAATCCTTGAGCGTGCTTACCCGCAAGGTTTACCCCGGTGTCTGCCTAATAGGCGGGTCGTATTGCGGCAGTCTTTGGGGCAGCTGACACTGACCCGTGCGATGCTAGGCCGATATTATCGTTTGAGCTCAGTGCGCCGTGTAGCCACCGTCGATGACCATTTCGCTGCCCGTCATATATCGTGACTCATCAGAGGCCAAAAAGAGTACGGCATTGGCAATATCAATGGCTTGTCCAAGATGCCCCATAGGAATGGCGGCAAGAATGCGTTGATGGAATTCCTCAGCGGCGTCACCCATCGCGGCAACACCCTCGGCCACCATCGGGGTTTCAATAAAGCCGGGGTGAATGGAGTTAACTCGAACGCCATAGCCTGCTTGGGTGCAATGCAGCGCAGCGGATTTTGTCATAAGTCGAACCGCTCCTTTGCTGGCGTTGTAGGCAATGAGTTTTGGATCCCCAATGATGCCCTCAATGGATGAAATATTGATGATAGAGCCCCCGGGCTTGGTCATGATTGGCAAGCAGTTTTTCATGCCTAAAAATACGCCATCGCTGTTTACGCTATTGACAGCCCGCCAGTCGGAGAGAGTGGTTTCCTCGATATTGCCGGAGAACGCGACGCCAGCATTGTT
>JAQWYY010000078.1 GCA_029253705.1 Luminiphilus sp.
ATGAGGTGTCTGTTGTGTGCGATCCAACCCTTTGAGAGGTTGGTGGGTGATGACGGGATCGAACCGCCGACCCTCTGCTTGTAAGGCAGATGCTCTCCCAGCTGAGCTAATCACCCTGAACTGCAGCCGCGCATTATAAGTGGGTCGCCCGTGCTGTCAATGTTTAACGTGATTTTTCCAAAAATGCCTTTTATGGGTGTACACTCGCGCGTCTTTCTGCGCGGCCCGTAATAAAGCTCTGGCCGGACATCACCCAACTGTGACTTTAGATAAATACGGTGACACCATGGAACTATACAAAGACTTTCGATTTGAAGCGGCGCACCGCCTCCCCAATGTTCCCGAAGGGCACAAGTGCGCGCGGCTGCATGGGCACTCTTTTTTGGTCCGCCTCACCATTTCAGGTGACGTAGATCCGCAGACAGGATGGCTTATGGACTTCGATGACATTAAAAATGCGTTCGCACCTTTGCTAGACCAACTCGACCACTACTACCTTAATGATGTCCCTGGACTGGAAAACCCAACCAGCGAGATCTTAGCCAAATGGATCTGGGATAGATTAAAACCTAACTTGCCAGAGCTCGCCTCCGTGGAGATTCGCGAAACCTGTACAGTAGGTTGCACTTATCGGGGCGTCTAACACTTTTGACGGCCTTGAGCTAATCGGTCAAAACAGCAATATCGCCATTTGTCTAGGGCGATTTACAAAATTCTTCATAAATTTTTAAGAAAAAACCTATGCTTATTTTCGGTTTTCGGGTTGACGCCAAAAATGCTTTATGCACAACGCTGCCGACGACCACTTTACCAGCAGAGTTAGAGGCTAAATCGGCAGTTCTACGAAAGATATGCCTAGCAAGTTATTGTTTTTATTGATTTTTATGGCATTGGTTAATTTTTGACCAATTTAAAGATTTCGTGGTGGGCGCTGCCTTTTTAACGCAGTTGAACAAAATATCCACCAAATTATCCACAGGTTCTGTGGATCATAGCACCCCTGTGGATGACTATCGGTGGGTGGTCAGAAGACGATTCAATCGGCAAAGAACGCTAATACCTTTTTATTAAACAAGTTTGGTGCTTCCGCGTGTAACCAATGACCCGCTCCAGCCAGAGTCTCAAGTCGAAAATTTGGAAACAAACGCTGGGTTACGGCGAGATCTTTGTCATCAACATAAGCAGACAGAGCGCCGCGAATGAATAGGGCCGGTTGCTCAAATGGGGTAGCAGAACTCAGCCCCGCCAGCAGCAGCGGGTACGCCTTGGCAAGCGCGGCATGATTCAGCCGCCAAGCCAAAGTACCAGCGCCCTCTTTCCTGCTCAAACTTAACAGCAGAAACTGCCGCACGCTGGGCTCATCAATATAGCGCTCCAAAATAAGACCCGCCGCCTTCCGGTCCGCGCAACCGGCGTCTGCGACTGCCTGCAAGCCCTTGAACACTCCCTGATGACTTGGTGCATAGGTCACCGGCGCGATATCGGCCACAACAAGACGTGTTACCCGCGCTGGTCGCTGTAAAGCCAGCGCCATCGCCACTTTTCCTCCTAGAGAGTGGCCCAGAACATAGGCACAGGGTATGCCTTGCTCAGTCATCCAGGCATCAACCGCGTCGGCGTAGCTTTCAATCGAGGGGGCTGCACTGCTCCAGGGAGATTTTCCGTGATCAGGCAGGTCGAGACTGTGCACTCTAAATTGGCTCTCCAGCGCTCTGGCGATGCTCTGCAAGTTGCTGCCCTGCCCAAAAAGTCCGTGCAGCAGGACAACATCAGCGCCCTCCCCCTGAACTTTCTCATAAAGCCCCTTTCCCATGCAGTCGCCTCCTCTGCTAGCATGCTGTAAAAATTCGCTAGGAAATACGCCAATGCTTCAGCGCCAACCTCTATGCTCGTGCCTCGCCGCCAAAGTTTCGCTTCTGGCTTTTTTACTGGTTACAGCCTCCGGCTGCGGCACTACAGGGACCGGATCGGGCTATAACGCCACGACCAACCCTAACCAATTCAATGAAGCTGTTGTTGCTGCAAAGCCTATAAAAAATGTAGTCATCGCTCACGTCAACATTGGCTCGCCATCGAGAAACTACATCAAGCGCTTAGAGTCGATGGTCGACAGCCGGATTGCCGAGTATTTGCGAGACAATGGTTACAACATCTTACCCCAGCGCGAATTTTCGCAGCGCTGGAACAACGCCACGCTTATTTATGGAGACCCGGTAGACCCGACTACAGGTCGTCTCAATACAAAAACCTTCATTCGTATTACGCAGTCGGTTCGTGATGATATGCGCGACAAAACCGATGTAGACGCTTTTATCTTTACTGACCTCATCGAACACGATGCCATTGTTTCAGGTGGCATGAACCACATTGCAAGATTCAATGGCGTTTCGCGTAAGCCCTCTTTGAAAGGCCCCGGTGATGGTGTCTCTTCAGACTTTGACTGGTCACGCCCCGTGTCTGCCGTTTCTTTGCAGGTTAGCGTTTACAACATTGACCTTGATCAGGTGTTTGCCGGCTTAGGTGGCATTGATTTAACCGATGCTATCGATACACGCTCCGGCAACGGCTGGGTTCGTCGCAAAGACATTCTGGAAAATGACAACTACATTGAACAAGGTATTCAGCTTGCACTGCATCCGTTAATCGCTATGGATAACTGGCCGGGGGAAAATCCCAACAAATAAAGGCCGATTAGCTGAGCGCCTCTAAACCCCGCTCAATGCACCACATCGCGCTCAGCACACCAAGCACTAAGACAGGCAGCTGCAGCACAACAGCCGGGGGATCAGCTAGCAGGCGTCTAAACGCCAGGCCCAGCCCCAGCAACACCGCTATGAATGCCAGCTGACCAAACTCAATACCCACATTAAAGAACAGCAGAGCCAATGGCAGGTTGGCCTGAGGTAATCCGGTATCTGCCAGGGCGCCGGCGAACCCCATGCCGTGGAGCAAACCAAAGAGCCCCGCTAGCCACCACGGCTGACGCCATAGCCATGATTGCCCACCTTCTCGGGTGAGCTCCAGCGCTAATACAAATATTGAGAGCGCAATCAAAAACTCAATGAATGCCACGGGATAATCAAACACTCCCAGCGTTACCATTGCCAAGGTAATGCTGTGCCCAACCGTAAACGCTGTAATTGTCCAAATGAGGCGACGACCACCACCGACCAGCAACAGAAGGCC
>JAQWYY010000095.1 GCA_029253705.1 Luminiphilus sp.
TTAAGTATGAGTGATTATAAAAGCACCTTGAATTTGCCTCAGACGGACTTTCCGATGAAGGCTAACTTATCTCAGAGAGAACCTCAGCGTCTGAAGCAATGGCAGGAGATGGATCTCTACGGCTTGATGCGGGAGGCCGGTGCAGGTAAGCCCAAATTTATTCTTCATGATGGCCCTCCCTACGCCAATGGTGAGCTGCACATTGGTCACGCGGTCAACAAGATATTGAAAGACTTTATTGTGAAGTCACGTGCTATGGCGGGTTTCGACGCGCCTTATGTGCCCGGTTGGGACTGTCATGGGTTGCCGATTGAACTCAATGTGGAGAAAAAAGTAGGCAAGCCGGGACACAAGGTCTCAGCCTCGGAGTTCCGCCAGCGCTGTCGAACTTACGCCGCGGGGCAGGTAAATCAGCAAGCTGAAGACTTCAAGCGTATGGGCGTAGTAGGGGACTGGGACAACCCTTATCTGACGATGAACTTCGATTTTGAGGCTGAAATAGTACGAACCTTGGGGCGGATTATCGAAAAGGGCCATTTGCACAAGGGGTTTAAACCCGTGCACTGGTGCCTCGACTGTGGTTCCGCCTTGGCGGAAGCTGAAGTCGAGTATCAGGATAAAGTGTCATCGGCAGTCGATGTGGCATTTCCAGCGGTGGATAGTGCTGCCTTTCGAGAGGCTTTTGCCTGGAATGGGGTGGAGCCAGTAGAGGTGGCCATTTGGACAACGACACCTTGGACACTAGCGGCTAATAGAGGGGTTAGTGTTAGTGCCGACCTCGACTATGTTTTGTTACAGGTTGGTCCTCGTGCGGTCGTTATTGCAGAGGCATTAGTAGAGGCCTGTGCGACACGGTACGGTATTACTGACCCCGTTATTCTTGCAAAGACGAGAGGAAAAAAGCTAGACCGACTAACCGTATTGCCACCCTTCAATGACGTAGCAGTTCCGCTTATGCTGGGTAGTCATGTGACGACGGAAGCCGGTACCGGCTGTGTGCATACGGCACCTGCACACGGCCTGGAAGATTTCGACATTGGTAAAGCTTACGACTTAGAGATTTATAATCCCGTGGGTGGCAATGGCATTTATCTTCCCGGGACACCGGTTCTTGAAGGTAAGCATATTTTCAGAGCGAACGATGAAATAGTTGCCGAGCTCAAGACTAGGGACCGGCTGCTCGCGCACCAGCCCTATGAGCACAGTTATCCGCATTGTTGGCGCCACAAAACGCCTATTATCTTTCGCGCTACACCTCAGTGGTTTATCAGCATGTCTCAAGGGGGCTTGCTCAGCGACGCTCAGCAAGCAGTCGATAGCGTGAGCTGGATTCCTGATTGGGGCAGAGCACGTATTGATGCGATGTTGGGTGACAGGCCCGACTGGTGTATTTCTCGGCAGCGCACTTGGGGAGTCCCCATTACCTTATTCGTTCACCGGGAAACTGGTGAGCTGCATCCAAGAACAACCGAACTGATCGCCGAGGTGGCCGACCTCATTGCTGCTTCAGGCATTGAAGCCTGGTTCGATCTCGAGCCTTCGATAGTTTTGGGTGATGAAGCCGATCAATACGATAAGGTCAGTGACACCTTAGATGTTTGGTTTGATTCAGGTGTGACACATGCCTGCGTGCTGCGGCAACGGGAAGCGCTGCAAGCACCTGCTGATCTCTACTTAGAGGGCTCTGATCAGCACCGTGGATGGTTTCAGTCTTCGTTATTGACCGGCATTGGTGCTTTCGGTGAGGCTCCTTATCGGTCCGTTTTAACCCATGGATTTACCGTCGATGGTGAGGGGCGGAAAATGTCCAAATCTCTGGGCAATATTATTCCTGCGAAGAAGGCCATGAATGATTTGGGTGCAGACATTCTGCGTCTTTGGGTCGCCTCATCCGACTATCGAAATGAGATTGCCGCGTCTGATGAAATTTTCAAACGAACGAGCGATGCCTATCGCCGCATTCGAAATACTTCCCGCTTTCTGCTGGCCAATCTCGCAGGATTTGATCCCGGCACGCACCAATTAACGGCAGATCAATTATTACCCCTTGATCGGTGGATTTGTAGCCGAGCGGGTGACTTGCAGGTAGAGCTTGAAGCGGCCTATGAAACCTATCAATTTCATCAGGTCTTTCACCGTATTCACAATTTTTGTGGCGGAGAGCTGGGTGGTTTTTATCTCGACATTATCAAAGATCGTCAATACACAACGCAGGTTGAATCACATGCGCGACGTTCCGCTCAGACCGCCATGTGGCATCTGGCTGAAGCGCTTTGCCGGTGGATAGCGCCCATTTTGAGTTTCACAGCTGAGGAAATTTGGGAGAACCTGCCCGGAACCCGTGAGCGTTCGGTTTTTTTGTCTTCTTGGTACGCGAATTTGCCCTCTGAAATTGCTGGCGGTAATTTGGACAATGCATTCTGGGACGAGGTGATAAGCGTGCGGCAAGCCGTAAACCGCGCGCTAGAGACTCGGCGTGCAGCAGGGGAATTGCGGGGTAGTCTCGATGCTGAGGTGACATTGTACGCAGAGCCCGGGCTATTCAAACGGCTACAACAGCTGGGCAATGAGCTTCGTTTCGTCCTGATTACTTCTGAGGCAACCCTCAAGCCCGCTGGAGAAGCACCAGCGGATATTACAGGTAGCGACGTCTCTGGGTTGGCTGTTGCCGTGGCCGTCTCAGGCCATGACAAGTGCGAACGCTGTTGGCATCGGCGACCTGATGTAGGTGATAGTCCGGAGCATCCGACATTGTGCATGCGATGTATCGATAACATTGAGGGGCCGGGTGAGCGCCGCCAATATGCCTGATTCATCGAGTTTTACCTCGCGGTCTGCCCTGTTTGGTTATGGCTTGGCGTTGATGGTGTTGATCGGGGATCAAATCACTAAGCACTGGGCATCGGCGACCTTAGCGTATCGAGATCCAGTAGCAGTGACGTCATGGTTCGATTTAATGTTGGCACACAATACCGGCGCAGCCTTTAGTTTTTTGGCAGACGCGGGGGGGTGGCAGCGCTGGTTTTTTACGGTGGTCACCTTGGTGGTGAGCGTTGTTTTGGTGGTTTGGCTGTCGCGATTGTCGCGGTCGCAGTTTTGGCTTAGCCTGGGACTGGGTCTAATTTTGGGAGGCGGCCTTGGCAACCTTTGGGATCGTTTGGCTTTGGGCTACGTTGTAGATTTTGTCTCGCTGCACTACCGTGAGTGGTATTGGCCTGCATTCAATGTGGCTGATTCGGCAATCTCAATCGGTGCGGTATTGTTAATTGTCGACAGTTTTTCTTCCCGCAAGGCATCGCCCAGTGAAACTTAAGGAGTAGCAGATGGATGATTTGATGATTAGCGAGGGAACGCGTGTCACATTAAATTTTGCGTTGGTACTCGACGATGGTTCCGAGGTCGACTCAAACTTTGAGAAAGAGCCCGCTTCTTTTGCGGTGGGCGATGGCTCTCTGTTGCCCGGTTTTGAGCGGGCACTTTTTGGCCTCAAGTCCGGCGATGAAGCCACACTAGAGATATTGCCCGAGGAAGGCTTTGGCCAGCCCAACGATAACAATCTTCAAACAATTAAACGTGATCAGTTTGATGTCGAATCGGAGCTTGAGGAAGGAATGGTTTTTTCCTTTGCTGATGCTGCAGGGGGTGAGTTGCCTGGAGTGGTGAAGACTTTCGACGAGGATGAAGTCACGGTTGATTTTAACCACCCGCTGGCAGGACGAACTTTATCTTTCCGAGTGGCTATTCATAATGTCGAGGTGGCAGAGCTGCACTAGAGCGTTCTGGGGAAAGTAAGGAGGCTATAGCTATGGATGTGTTGTTGGCTAACCCGCGTGGCTTCTGCGCTGGTGTTGATCGGGCAATCGATATTGTAAACCGTGCACTTGAGGTTTTTGGTAGCCCTATTTACGTTCGCCACGAGGTTGTCCACAACCGGTTTGTTGTCGATGACCTCCGTAATCGTGGCGCCATTTTCGTTGAGGAGCTCGATGAGATTCCCGACGATGCCATTGTTATATTTAGCGCCCATGGCGTTTCAAAAGCCGTGCAGGACGGGGCGCGGCAACGCGGTCTAAGAGTTTTTGATGCAACTTGCCCACTGGTCACTAAAGTGCACGTGGAAGTGGCTGCTTTCAGCGACCATGGCCGAGAGTGCGTTCTTATCGGCCATGCTGGGCACCCCGAAGTCGAAGGCACTATGGGCCAGTACGATACTTCTTCCGGCGGACAAATCTACTTAATTGAAGATGAAGAGCAGGTTGCGCAGTTAATAGTAAAGGACCCTCATAACTTGGCGTACGTCACGCAAACGACGCTGTCTGTAGATGACACGGCTCGTGTAATTGATGCGCTTCGTGATCGCTTTCCTAGGATAGAGGGGCCGCGTAAAGATGATATTTGCTATGCGACGCAGAATCGCCAAGATGCCGTAAAATTTCTCGCGGAGAAAGTAGAGGTAGTTCTTGTGGTGGGATCCACGAATAGTTCTAACTCGAACCGGTTAAGGGAGTTGGCGGAACGCTGTGGTGCCGAATCTTATTTAATCGATAACGCAGAACAGATAAAGCCAGAGTGGCTCAAGGGTGTCGCCGGTGTGGGGGTTACAGCAGGCGCCTCAGCCCCCGAAATTTTGGTCGCCGCGGTGATCGATAGACTGCAGGAGGAGGGTGTGGTTAACGTCGAAAACTTAGACGGGCAGCCTGAAAATATTACCTTTTCCTTGCCAAAAGCCCTGCGAATTCCCGCTAAAAATTTGTAACAGGTGATCTAGAAAGCTGGATGTTAGTTGCATATGCGCTGTTACTCTGCCCTGCGCCTGAGTAGTGTATTCCTATGATCACCATCGTTTCATTACCGAGACGGCTTGAAGCTTTTTCACTCGTTGAATTAATGGTTACCCTTGCGGTGTTGGCGATGGTGGCATCGCTTGGAGCCCCCTCTTTTCGTGAGCTCGTGCAGTCGTGGCAACTTCGGTCTGAGGCCGCGCAAATGATATCGGCCATTTGGTTGGCTAGGGGAACAGCGCTACGATCGGGACAGAAAACGATTTTGTGCCCACTGGAAGAAAAAATTTGTGGTGGTCGGTATCAAGAGGGCTTTGCTGTTGTGACCGAGGAAGGGGCGCTACTTCATCAATACCAGTCTCGAAGAGGGATCTCTATTACCAACCGTCGGGGCACACAGGCGGAATCTCGAGTTGTAGCTTGGGGCCCTGATGGGCTTGGCAGTCGCAACATGACGTTTTTATTTTGTGCCAAAAATGCGCAGGTCAACTGGTCTGTTGTTCTTAATCGCACGGGCAGACCTCGTTTGCGCCGGGGCTGGGGAATCTGTCCTCCTTAATCTTCTAGACCTAATTTTTTAAGCCGATAGCGAAGGCTGCGAAAACTGATCCCTAAAGAGCGGGCGGCCGACGTTCGATTCCAGCGGTGGGCTGTCAAAGCCTCAGTAAGAATTTGCCGTTCTTTACCTGCAAGATAACTCTCCAGATCGCCATTAACCTCATGGAGTAGTGTTGTGGGTGCCTTAACGCGGTTATTCTCGGTGGTACTGGCGTCGGCATCACTTTCTTGAATAACATTTTGCGCAGCGCTGAAATCTTCTTGCTGGATTAAGTCATGAATATCAATATCGATATCATTGTTTTCAGTGAGCGCGCTTGCGCGCGCAAGAATATTTTCGAGTTCGCGAATATTTCCCGGGAATAGGTGGGTTTTGAGGTGGGTTAAGGCGGCTTCTGTGAGACCTCTTTGTGGTACTCCCTGGTCATCGGCGATTTTCATAAGAATGTGTGCTGCGAGTATCGGAATGTCGTCAAGGCGGTCTCGAAGTGCGGGCACATGCAGCCCAATGACATTAATTCGATAGTACAGATCATCTCGGAATTGGCGGTGTTGCACCTCTTGAGCAAGGTTTTTGTGCGTGGCGCTAAGCAGGCGAACATCAATGGGGATTTCGGTTTCACTGCCAACCGGGCGCACAGATTTTTCTTGAATAACCCTTAGTAACTTGACCTGCATCGGTAGGGGGAGATCAGCAACCTCATCTAGAAGTAAGGTGCCGCCGCTGGCGGCTAAAAAAAGTCCCGATTTATCTGCTGTGGCTCCAGTAAATGCTCCTTTTTTATGACCGAAGAGTTCACTTTCAACGAGATCTGGCGGGATGGCTCCACAGTTTACTGCTACAAAGGGCTGATCTCGCCGGGGCCCCGCGTGGTGAATCAAACGTGCAACAACCTCTTTCCCGGTACCAGATTCGCCGTGGATGTGAACGGGTGCTTGTGATCTCGCAACTTTTCGGATTTGAGCGCGCAGTTTTCCCATCACGGGCGTGGTTCCTACCAGAATGTCTTCTGTTACATCAGCGGATGACTGTGCAGTTTTCAGCGCATGGGCTACGAGCTCACGAAGCTTTTCTAGGGCAAGAGGTTTGGTGACGAAATCGAAGGCACCTAGCTTCAGTGCTTCAATCGCACTCTCGACACTTCCATGAGCGGTAATCATGGCGACAGGAACGTCTGGGAAATGATTTTGCATATGCTCAATCAGTGTCAAACCATTGCCGTCTGGCAGCTTCATATCTGTCAGGCATAGATCAGGTGGTTGTTTCTCCAGCGAGGCTTTAGCCTCAGCCAGTGATGACGCTTTAAGCGTGTTCAGTTGCATGCGGCTGAGGGTTATTTCCAGCAGTTGTAAAATATCGGGTTCATCATCGACGACCAGCACAGTAGGTTTATTCATGACAGAGATGACACTTGATCAAAGGTGATTCGGAAAGCGCTCTCACCGGCCGGCGTGCGGCGGTAAGTCAGTCTCGCGCCATTGATCTCACAAAGCTCTTTGCACAGGTAAAGGCCCAAGCCACTACCGTGCGTTGAGGTTGTGAAAAACGGTTCAAATAAACGTGCAAGATTATATTCCGCGACTCCCATGCCAAAATCCACAACGTCTAGGTGCACCTGGTGGCCGCGTTTGTCTAGGGTCGTATCGAGCCGAATACTAGAGCAGTCACCCTCTTCTAAAGAGTGCCTCAATGCATTATCCAGCAAATTGGAGAGAGTCCGTTTAAGGTGTTCCGAGTCCATTGCGATGGTAACTGAAGCCTCTGTTAAATCGGATATAACAATATTGCAGCGTTTTTGCTGCAGTGAGCGATATTCTTTTATGTAATCAGGAAGCCAATGATTTAATACGATGTTGGTAGGCTTGGGGGCTTGGCGTCTAGATACCTCTGATACGCTATCAATGATATCGCTCACACGCCGGCTGTTACTCACTAATATGTCGCATAGGATGCTGTCGGCAGCATCGACGGTACTGCTCTCCGTAAGCAGTTGGGCGGCGTGACTAATAGCCCCAAGGGGGTTGCGTATTTCGTGGGCAATACTCGCAGTCAGTTTGCTCAGTGAGTTGAGTTTCAAGGATTGCGCAAATTGTGTGACGGGGGTGTAGTCCTCAATAAAAATTAGGTTGTTTCGATTTTCAGTGTTATTGAGCGCCACGAATGAGGCCACCATGGTTGGACCTTCCTTTGCAATTTGAAAAGGCTCTGGAAGATCTGTGTTTGTCTCACACCACTCTTGAAACTGGTTAGCTAGATCAACGCTGATATTCAACAACTGGACCCGTTCTCCAGGGTTTAGTCCCAGTAATGTTTGGGCGGCTTCGTTTATGCAGATCGCCGTTCCTGTGCCATCGGCGAGAAGAATGCCGGTTTCCATATGGATAATAATTTGCTCGTTGAGCCGTTGCAGCGCCTCCAGCTTTGCTTTTGCACTATTGGCGTCAGCCTCCGCTTGTACCAGTCGCGAGGTCATGACTTGAACTAGTAATGAGAGAGCAAATAAAAGGCCACCCAGCAGGCCAGCAGAGAGCAGCATATTCAGTGTTGCCTCACCTCTGCTCACCATCCAAGCGGTATCCATTAGCACTGCAAGTACCGCGATCGCCGCGATGACAGTCGCCAGAACACGTTCTCTGATCATAGCCGCGGCGGCGAAAACCGTGATCAAATACAGCACAGATAAACCACTTAGGATGCCTCCCGCCGCGCCAACAACTAATGCAATTACGGTAATATCGAAAAGAAGGAGGCCTAAAATTTGGGTCTGCGACGCAGACACAACCCGCCCTAGCGGTCCCACCATAAGCAGGGCCGACAGGAGTAGCAGCGTTATACCCGCAATGAACATGGTGCGATCGATTTGGGAAACTAGTTCAGCGCTGTCAGCAATGATCAGCAGTGACAAAAGTGCGATGGCTAACAACGTGCGGCAAGCGTTATAAATGACAAATAATCGACGCATTGCTAAATGCGTCACGCCATCCTGAGGACGGATGTCAGCCCCAGTGGGTGTGTCGATCTGGATGAATTCCTGAATCGGCGGTTTACTATTCATGGGATTACTATAGCAGTCGAGCTCGAAATGGCTGTACTCAAATCATAATAGGTTGCAGCTGCAGTGAGGAGCGCTAAACTGCCACTCGCAACCGTTGGGCCGGAGTTTCCAGATGAACCTGTGTATGGGTCAGATCAATACTTTTGTGGGCGATTTGCAGGGCAACTGTGAACGAGTTGTCGCTGCCTGTGAAAGCGCACATGCGACATTTTCCGACGCTGTTGTGGTGTTCCCTGAGCTGACGTTAACAGGTTACCCGCCGGAAGACCTGTTGTTACGTCCTAGCCTTGAACAGGACATTGAGGCCGTTCTGGCGCGATTGTGCGCCGAGTTACCCCCATCGTTATGGGTGGTAGTGGGTTATCCCCGTCAAAGAAACGATGGCCTTTACAACAGTGCCGGGGTTATTCATGGCGGCATAATCGTGGCTGAGTACGACAAGCAGGCTTTGCCCAATTATCAGGTCTTTGATGAGAAGCGCTATTTTGAACCCGGGGTTGGTGCTTGCGTTCTCGATATTGCGGGTCTCAAGGTGGGCATCACAATATGTGAAGACATCTGGGAACCCGACCCCATCGCGAGTGCAAGGGCGGCGGGCGCGCAGCTGCTGATTAACCTAAACGCATCGCCTTTTCATAGGGGTAAACCCCAAGAGAGACAGGCTATGGTCTCCGAACGGGCGCGGGCCAATGACCTCCCTGTGGTTTATGTCAATCAGGTAGGGGGACAGGATGAGCTGGTTTTTGACGGCGGTTCCTTTGCTGTTAATAGGGACGGTACGGTGGCCGTGTCTGCCGTCGACTTTGACGAGGCGCTGTGTTGGCTTGAAGTGAACAGCGGTGCATTAAATAAGCCAACTATTTGTGACGGGGCTCGAGCTGCACCCAGAAATGATGTGGCTGCCGTGTGGCAGGCTTTGGTGCTTGGGGTCCGGGATTACGTGAATAAGAATGGCTTCCCCGGCGTGGTTTTGGGTCTCTCTGGAGGCATCGATTCTGCAGTGACCTTGGCCGTAGCAGTCGATGCGCTGGGTGCTGAACGTGTCAACGCTGTAATGATGCCTTTTCGTTACACGGCATCCATATCGATCGAGGATGCTCAGGCACAAGCTGATGCAATGGGTGTCGCCTATCGCTCCATATCGATTGAATCCCTCTATGAATCTTTTACTGGAGCTCTTGCTCAAGAATTTCAGGGCTTGGCACCAAATATCACTGAAGAGAACTTACAAGCTCGCTGCCGTGGTGTTTTGTTGATGTCAATTTCGAACAAGAAAAATCTTTTGGTACTGACAACCGGTAATAAGAGTGAGCTCGCGGTGGGCTATTCCACGCTTTACGGAGATATGGCGGGAGGTTTCGACGCGCTCAAAGATTGCCCCAAAATGCTGGTCTACGCTTTGGCGCGCTACAGAAATAGCCTAGCTCCCTGCATACCTGAGCGGGTTATAACTCGGCCACCATCGGCCGAGTTGGCTCCGGATCAAAAAGATGAAGACAGCCTGCCGCCCTATGAGGTGCTCGACGCCATCATTGAACACTATGTAGAGCAGGACATGAGTGCTCAAGATATTGTTGCTTTAGGGTATGCCGAAGGCGATGTAAGGCGGGTGCTGCGGCTCGTTGATCTCAATGAGTATAAGCGCCGACAAGCGCCTGTTGGTGTGCGCATTACGCAAAGAGGCTTTGGTCGAGACCGTCGCTATCCGATTACCTGGGCCTGGCGCGGCCGCTAGAGTTTCAGCGCTTCGCGACCGTAGGCTGGCTAGCTTTTTGGTCGATAGTCAAACTGCGGGGGTTCAGGTGGATCGAAAAGCCCGAAGGACAATTGGTTGATCCAAGAACGGTGCAGCCCGTCCAAGTCGTAAACGCTAACGAAATCTCCGTTCTCGTTGAGACTGGGGTGGTCAGGGAAATTCTCGTTAAGCACCGCGATTGAGTCTTTAGCTAGCTCGTTAAAATCTAACAGGATATATGCCTGAGCCATAATGGCGAGGCCGTCGGCAACTGAAGGTGTTTGCTGCATGTGCTCGACAACGTATCGGCCACGATTCAGGGCCGCCATGTAAGCTCCGCGTCGAAAATAGTAGTTGGCCACGTGTACTTCGTGTCGGGCCAGCATGTTGCGCATGTGGACCATGCGAGCTCGAGCATCTGGAGCATAGGCACTGTCAGGAAATCGTGCCAGCAGCTGGGCAAATTCTGCGAAAGCCTCTTTGATGTGCGACACATCGCGTTTCGTATCGTCGGTGGGAACGAAGGACGCGAGGAACCCGCCCTCCATATCAAAGGCAGAAAGACCCTTCATATAATAGGCGTAATCGACGTTCGGATGCTGTGGGTGGAGCCGGATAAACCTATCGGCCGCCTCGATAGCCGCCTCGAATTCGTAGGCACCGTAGTGCGCGTAAACCAATTCCAGCTGCGCCTGCTCGGCATAGCGGCCAAAAGGATAACGACTCTCGAGTAACTGCAGTGTCCTTATCGCCGTGTTAAAGTTACCGTTATCTAGGGACTTTTGAGCATCAAGATAAATTTGTTGCTCTCCGTTATCGGCTATTTCTATATCGTCTTTGCCAAACCACGAGCACCCGCTGATTGCCACAACCAGGGCTATCAGAGCGATCCGTTTGGCGACGAGGCGCATGGATTGTAAAAGGTCCGAGTACAAAAGCTTGTAATCCTCTAGGCAAAGCGTTCTCATTCCCCATTGTAACGTCAACAGGGCTCTCGCCGCCAAATAAATGGCGTAGCCCGAAGTATACGCCAAGATTGATTAGGCATGAGGTTTCTGTGAGTCAGGATAAGCCCGACAGCATCAACGGTGAGGCGACCGTCTCGCCTGAGCTTCATGGCAGCCGATTTGATCAGGCTGCGGCCACCTTATTCCCGGAATTCTCCAGATCACGATTGCAGTCTTATATTGGCGCTGGAACTCTCACCCTTGACGGAAAATCAGCCCGTGCCAAAGATAAAGTGGCTCAGGGGCAGCAGGTCCTGCTAGCGGCAGCTGTGGAGCCAGCGGTGAGTTGGTCCGGAGATTCTGGCCCTCTCGATATTGTTTATGAAGACGAGCATCTGCTGGTTGTGAATAAGGCGACGGGTATTGTAGTGCATCCCGCTGCGGGCCATGCCGATGGCACGCTGGTTAATTCATTAATTGGATATGCTCCTGAATTGGAGCAGCTACCTCGTGGAGGCATCGTCCACAGACTGGATAAGGACACGACGGGTATCATGTTTGTTGCTCGCTCTTACCTGGCGCATCAGTCCTTGGTTAAGCAGCTTGCCGCGCGCTCGGTTCAGCGCAATTACGTCGCGGTTTGTCGAGGTGCCCTCTCTGGCGGTGGCTCTGTTGATGCTCCCATTGGGCGGCACCACTCCATGAGAACGCGTATGGCGGTTACCGAAGGCGGGAAACCTGCTATTACTCATTATCGGATCGCCGAGCGTTTTGGTCACCACACCGCGCTATCGGTCAGTTTAGAAACAGGAAGAACCCATCAGATTAGGGTGCACCTTGCTTCCCGGAATAATCCACTCATTGGAGACCCTGTGTACGGCGGTCGTCCAAGGCT
This sequence comes from Luminiphilus sp., assembly GCA_029253705.1. Taxonomy (GTDB): domain Bacteria; phylum Pseudomonadota; class Gammaproteobacteria; order Pseudomonadales; family Halieaceae; genus Luminiphilus. The sequence goes on from JAQWYY010000095.1 coordinate 11,973, forward strand.
CCCCGCGGGTGCCAGCATCGAGCTGCAAGCGATGCTTCGCACTTTTTCTAGACAGGCGTTGCACGCTCAGACCTTGGCCTTCGATCATCCCGCGACCGGGCAGCGTTGTCAGTTTGAAACCCCGCTACCTGATGATCTTGTAGGGCTTCTGGCAGTGCTGCGCACCCACGACGCCCATCAGTCCTTGTGACGCCTATTTCAATGGAGCTTTTAAAGGCAGACATTGGAGTACCCGGTATTTATGCATTTACTACCCTGCGCGCAAAAGGAGTCAGTAATGCTCCTTTTTGTAGTTTGAACTTCGGCGATCACGTGGGTGACGACCCGCTCAACGTGAACTTAAACAGGGCGACCCTGCGGCGGGCGTTGCCGGGGCAGGTTGAGCCGCGCTGGTTGCGGCAAATTCACGGAGGGAATGTGGTCGCCGCCCATGCTATTTCAGAGGGCGAAGTGCCCGTTGCAGATGCAGCGTGGACCGATCAACCGGGTTTGGCCCTAGCGGTGATGACGGCCGACTGCCTACCTGTTGTTTTTGCTGGTGTGCGGGGCGATTGGGTGGCTGTGGTTCATGTTGGTTGGCGAGGGTTGGCGGCCGGTGTCATTGAGGCAACTCTCGAATCAGCGCCGGGTAATGTTGAAGAAACACGCGCCTGGTTTGGGCCGGCTATTGGTGCCTGTTGTTTCGAGGTTGGTTCAGACGTCCGCCAAATCTTTTTACAGCGCTTTGGTGCGGCTGCTGCAGCGAGCTTCCAGTCGACCGAAAGCCCTAACAAATATCTTGCAAGCTTGGCGGGTTTAGCGGCCTGCCGACTGCGAGAACGGGGCATAGAAGCGCTTTCAGACTCTGGACGCTGCACGGTTTGTGAGCCCGCCAATTTTTTCTCGCATCGTAGAGACGGTGCGACGGGGCGCATGGCCACTGTGGCGATGATTCTGCCCAAATAAAAGCTCCCACTTGAAATTTAAGTCTCAAGGCGCCATTTATTAATCAAGGGCACGAGGCCCATAGATAATGGTGAGGGGATAATCACATGCGTATGGATAAGCTGACCAATCCGCTACAGACCGTACTGGCAGACGCACAATCGCTGGCCGTGGGCCGCGATCAGCAATTTATTGAGCCAATACACATTCTCAAAGCGCTGCTTGATCAATCGGGAGGCTCTGCGAGCCCTTTATTGCAGAAAGCGGGTGCTCACAGCGCCCAACTCGCAGGGGCCGTAAGCGACGCCTTGTCACAGCTGCCAACAGTAAATGGCGGACACGGTGATGTGCATTTATCGCAAGATTCCAGTCGATTATTTAACCGTGCTGACAAATTGGCTCAGAACCGCGGTGACAGCTATTTATCCTCTGAACTGGTTTTGCTGGCGATGGCCGATGACAGCTCTCCGCTGTCAAAAATCCTGGCGAAATCTGGCGCTAGCCGTGCTTCTCTGGAGCAGGCCATTGAAGATGTGAGAGGTGGTGAAGGCGTGAATTCGGCGGAGGCCGAGGCTTCTAGGCAGGCTCTTGAGAAATACACAATTGACCTTACTGAACTTGCAGAGATCGGTAAGCTCGACCCGGTTATTGGCAGGGATGACGAGATAAGACGGACTATTCAGGTACTGCAACGAAGAACTAAAAATAATCCGGTGTTAATTGGTGAGCCTGGCGTTGGTAAGACCGCAATTATTGAGGGGTTAGCCCAGCGCGTTATTAATGGCGAAGTTCCTGAAGGGTTAAAAAACAAGCGTATTCTTTCCCTGGATCTAGCGGCATTGTTGGCCGGTGCAAAATTTCGTGGCGATTTTGAAGAGCGGTTAAAAGCGGTTCTTAATGAGCTTTCCAAAGAAGAAGGGCGAATTATTTTATTCGTTGATGAGCTGCACACAATGGTGGGGGCTGGGAAATCTGAGGGCTCTATGGACGCTGGGAACATGCTTAAGCCTGCGCTTGCAAGGGGCGAACTGCACTGCGTTGGCGCGACGACCCTCTATGAATATCGGCAGTGTGAAGAAAAGGATGC
>JAQWYY010000111.1 GCA_029253705.1 Luminiphilus sp.
ATCAGACGGATTTTTTCAGCATAAGGAGACGCTTCATAATGGTGCAAAACCCATTGATTGTTATTTTCGGTCACTTCTTTCTCCGTTTTATTGTCTCAATCTGCAGGGTGACGCCTCGATCGTAAGGTGGTTAGTCCAGCGTAGTTAGTCGAGCATAGCCACATTCAATCCGACGTACAGCAAATGAGCGAAGACTACCCCAAGGGTCAACTGCGCACGCATAGCCGAATACCAGTTTCGCGTCATCTGTGTACGCCTTTCGTACCAAAGCAAGGCAAGATATCCGAGTGTAAGTAGCAACACAGCAAGTACCACTTGCGCGGTTAATACGCTTGCAACGGCAAAAATAACAATGCCATTGCTCACGACTAGATGAAAATTCTGTTCACCATCCGGCAACTGGCGTGTGTTACCCCAGAGCGCACCCGACAGGAAACTTAAGATCGCAAGTGAATAAACCACAAAGCCCTGAATTGAGAGCGCTCTGGGGTAATCCTGCAGAAAAGCTATGCCGAGTAGAAACAGGTAAAAGGGGGTGAGCCCAGCAAAGCCCAAAGCTTGCGTTATTATTTGGGGGCGCATTCAACCTCTACATCAGGATGGCGAATTATGGTGAGTAAAATCTCACCTACACCAACCCCAAACTTGCTCATTTTCGACTGATTAACGACCACATCATCGCTGACACGATACATGCGGTCGTCTACTCGGACATCGACCGCTCCGTCTTCGAGCTGGATACGCAAGGTATAGTCCAAGACAAAGGCGCTGCCATTCCAACGGCCTTCGCCTTCACCAACAACATCGCCCGCCGTTGCGATAAACCTTTGATTGGTGCTTGGCGACAGCGTCCACACACGCTTCTGGACCTCGCCATCGTCGAAGACAAAGTCTTCATCCAGGGTGCCTACACCATCATCCCAGCAGGCACTGATGTCCGCATTAAACTGACGTATCGCTGCGCCACGACGGTCTCTCACTACACCGTGTGCAGTCAGAAAACCCGTAAAAAATGTGTCCGGTCGCATTTCCGGGGACTTGATGGCGTGATCCTGCAATGCAGCCGATCCACACCCCGACAACAAGGCGCAGCATCCTAGGGCAAGTAGGTAAAAAAAACCCCGGCCACGTGGGCCGGGGAGAAAAAACCATCTGGGGGAAGATGGCCTAAAACTATCGCAAGACATACTGGGACCAACCCTGTGGTCGTTCCAATGCGTTTATTACGACCCTATTTTTAATCTGGATCACCAAAAGTTTTGCGCGAGTAGCAACCCCTAAAAAACCCAGCCTGTTCTAACAGGACCAACAACACGTGCACAGCGACCGACGCCTGACGAATCGCCGAAAACCACAACCGTGTGAGCCCAAACGCGCGTCCCTTACAAACAGGGTGGAATTGGTTTTCGGCACCAATATTTGTACCAAAAGCATTTTTTGGCTCGGTTTTACAAAAGGTTATCCAGACATAAGGAGAATGATTCTTAGCTCATAGCAAGCTTTAGATCCTTGCAGAACATGGTTAGAACCAATCAACTATCGACAGGGATTCCCGCTTCTGTTTTTATTTCACATGTGCAGACTTATCGTTATACATTGACAGACCAGCCTGTCAGCTGCCCACCACTGCAGTCTGACCAAAGCATCCTGAGAGTATGCCCGATCGAGGCATACCCAAGCCTTGTAGGTTTGCACGCCACTTTGCTCCCTTTCCCTTCTTTTGCACTTGATGGACATTAGCCGTTGCGGCTAATGGTTGTTGCCAATAATTAGTAGGAGATCAAACGATGCGAAGATCCAAACGAGACATGCTGAAACGCGCTTTCGAACGTGGGTACCAAATAGGCCTCTCCGGGCGTTCACGGGAAACCTGCCCCCATGGTACTGGCCCCCACAAACTAAGCTGGCTGCAAGGTTGGCGCGAAGGCCGAATAGATCAATGGGAAGGGCTCACCAACATCACTGCTTGTCATAAATTGTCCGGCTTCTGACCTGAATCCCAATTAAGCACCACCCAACTCTGGTGCAGCACGCCGAGTTGGGTGCAAAAACGGTTATTTCATCGCTTTTGAACCCATTGTGATGAACTCACGACACTTGTTTTTGTCATAGCAGGAGCCATATCCTTGGCATCCCTAAGACAGAGCGATTTCCGTGACTTCGACACCACTACAACAACTTGAGCACTGGTTGTCTGGCCAAATTATTGGTCAGCATGATCTCATCCACAAATTACTAATTGCGCTTCTAGCGGATGGGCACCTTCTCGTTGAGGGTGCACCGGGCTTGGCCAAAACCCGCGCGATAAAACAAATGTCAGAAGGAATCGAGGGCGGCTTCCACCGCATTCAATTTACCCCCGATCTACTACCGGGTGATATCACCGGGACTGACATTTTTCGGCCACAGCAGGGGACCTTCGAATTTCAACAGGGTCCTATCTTTAACAATTTAATACTGGCAGATGAGATCAATCGCGCCCCTGCCAAGGTTCAATCTGCGCTCTTAGAAGCAATGGCAGAGCGTCAAGTTAGCGTTGGAACGCGGACCTACCCGCTTCCCGAGATGTTTTTAGTCATGGCCACTCAAAACCCTATAGAGCAAGAGGGAACCTACCCACTTCCCGAAGCCCAGCTCGATCGTTTTTTAATGCAGGTTAATGTTTCCTACCCAAATGCCGATGCCGAAACTCGAATTCTCAAGCTGGCAAGAAATGAAGCTAGCGGCACCATTCCAGAAGCGCCCGAGCCCCTGTCTCAGGATGCTATATTCAAGGCCCGCCAATCAGTTTTATCCGTGCACATGGCAGAAGCCGTCGAGACTTATATTGTTCAGCTAGTCATCGCCACCAGAGTACCCAGCGCCTACAACAACGAACTTTCCGAATGGCTGGAGTTCGGCGCTAGTCCCAGAGCGACAATAGCCCTCGACCGCTGCGCACGAGCCAACGCTTATTTACACGGCCGGGACTATGTGAGCCCTGATGACGTTCAGTCCGTCGTCACCGATTGCCTAAAGCATCGGCTGATCCTATCTTTTGAGGCCGAAGCTGCAGGTATAACGCGCACTCAAGTAATTAATCGGCTTCTTGAGACAGTTGCTGTCGGCTGACTGTGAAACTGCAGCGACAACAACTCCCGCGTGGCGCAGATATCGACAGCAGTGCACTCATTGCCGCGCGCTTTTCTGCTCGATTTCTAGACGTCACCAAGGCGAGTCGAGCCCTCGCAAACCTCGCGGGAGCGAAACGCTCTTACCGCAGAGGGCGAGGCGTAGAATTTGACGAGGTGCGTCAGTACACCGCGGGCGACGATGTGCGAGCCATCGACTGGCGCGTGACAGCACGATCCGGTGAGCCCCACACAAAATTGTTTCATGAGGAGCGCGAGCGTCCTGTTTTAGTCTCACTCGATCTCCGTCGCACGATGCGATTCGGTTCACGCAATTGCTTTAAGTCGGTCTTAGCCGCACACACTGCCAGCTTGCTTTTATGGTCTGCACTCGACCGTGGCGAGCGCGTGGGAGGTATGGTGGTATCGGGTAACCGAGCGGAAGACATTAGGCCCGCCAGGTCACGGCATACCGTGTTGGCGATTATTAGAGAGATGGTGCGCTGCGACAAAAACGCGACCCAGGGAGAGCCTCTTACCCTCGCAGAGCAGCTTAGACAGATACAGAGAATAGCTCGGCCGGGCTCCGCCTTATTTCTCATTAGCGACTTTCACGACGGCTTAAACCCAGAGGTTCTGCAAACACTTCGGCGGCTCGTACAACACGTACAAATCACCGGAGTTATGATCAGCGATCCGTTAGAGCGCAACTTACCTCAGGCCGGTCGCTACGTGGTCAGTGATGCCTCAGGGCGCAGCGCTTTAGATACTGGTAATCGGCAACTCGTGGCGCGATTCAGCGCAGAATTTGATGCACACACGCAAAACCTGCGGGAGGCCTATCAGGGGCTGCGGATACCACTTATCCCAATGAGCACCGATCAGCTGCCACTGACAGTGCTTCAACGTTACTTTCCAACACATTAGACGACGATGGATACCGCATCCCTACTTGAACAACTGGCACCCCTACGAGAACCACCCTCAGTCGGCTGGTGGCCACTCGCTCCAGGTTGGTGGCTAGCCCTAATTATCACTAGCTTGCTCATTGGACTTCTGTGCAGAACCTTACTGCTACGCTGGCGTAAAAACCGCTATCGCAGATTGGCTTTGGGCCAACTCAAAGTACTACGGGAACTTGGCAGGCCTTCTCTTGGACAAGTGAACCAACTGCTAAAAGCAACGGCGCTTCGCAGTTGGCCTAAACACAAAGTGGCAGCACTACATGGCTCCGAGTGGCTACATATGCTGTGTGCTAGTGCGCCAAAAACAGGTGACACTTGGATGAATGCTCTGGAGGAGGTTTACCGAACACCCGGTGAACCTGCACCTGACGAGCTGTTGCTGGGTGCTGTTGAATGGATCCGCTATCACGATGCTCGTGAGATCGGAAAACGTCATGATTGAGCTGGCATATCCTTGGCTACTATTGCTGGCTCCCCTCCCCCTCGTAATGCGCTTGATGCGCGCTAGCAATCGTTACGAGGAAGCAGCGCTGGAAGCTCCCTTTGCAAATCGCTGGCGGCAGCTAGCGGAAACGTCGTCATTGGGTCTTCAAAGCAGTCCACTCAAGCTTATTGCACTTATTTTGATCTGGCTAAGCCTAGTGACTGCGGCAACTCGCCCTCAATGGGTAGGCGAGCCTATAGAGCTTGCAAATTCAGGGCGGGACCTGCTACTCGCCATTGATTTATCAGGCAGTATGCAAATCGAAGATATGCAAGTGGGCAATAGTCTGGTCTCACGCATTACCGCCGTCAAAGCCATTGCGGCTGATTTCACCAGCCGAAGGACCGGAGATCGGGTTGGGCTCATCCTATTCGGCACCAGAGCGTATGTTCAAGCCCCCCTTACTTTTGATATCAAAACCGTCGAACAATTCATTGAAGAGGCCCAGCTCGGTTTCGCGGGCGAAGATACTGCCATCGGAGATGCTCTTGGATTAGCTGTTAAGCGTTTACGAGAGCGCCCTGCAGATTCGCGAGTTCTGATACTGCTTACGGATGGGCAGGACACAGCGAGTACCGTTGACCCTATGGAAGCTGCTGCACTGGCCTCAGAAATGAATGTCAGAATTTACACCATCGGGATTAGCAGGCGTTTGGGTACCACTAGTAATGTCTCGGGTGAGGTCGACGAGGCATTGCTTACAGCCATCGCACAGGCTACCGGCGGACGATATTTCCGGGCAAGAACACCACAAGAGCTACAGGGCATTTATCAAGTGCTCGATGAGCTAGAGCCCGTAGAACAAGAAAAATCAACATTCAGGCCCATCGAATCAATGACCTGGGTGCCCACCTCCATCGCATTCTGGTTGGCCTTACTATTGATTGCTCTTCGAACCTGGCCACAACTGAATTTCCGTTCCGACATTAAGGAACAGCAACATGATTGAAGATGGAATCAATGTTTTGCGGCCGCAGGCATTTTGGCTTTTGCTGGCGATACCCCCCGCGTTTTTTATGCTTTGGCGTTCGATTCAATCAGCAGCAAGTTGGGCCAAAGTTATCGACCCGCATCTCTTACCACATCTGATAACGAGCACTGCAAAGACGACCAAGAAGATGGGCCATTGGTGGACTGTCTTATGGCTCGCCATGGCGACCATTACAATCGCGGGCCCTAGCCTCCAAAAAATTGAAATACCTGTTTTTCAGCGTGCCGATGCCCTAGTTATTGTGCTTGATCTCAGCGGGTCGATGAATGCCGCCGACATCCAGCCAAGTCGAGCTCAACGTGCCAAACAAAAAATTCTCGACTTACTTGTCAGTCGTGACGAGGGTGTAACCGGGCTGGTCGTTTACGCGGGAGATGCTCACGTTGTGGCCCCGCTGACCGACGATCGTCGAACTATAGAAAACTTGCTCAGCGCGCTGGGACCCGACATTATGCCCCTCCCGGGATCCGACGTGACAGAAGCCCTGGAGGTTGCGGTCGCACTTTTGCAAACCGCAGGCGTTGCAAATGGTCAAATTCTATTAATCACTGACGGCATGCCAAAATTTCAGGCCGCCGATGTATCAGATCAGCTTAGAGCTGCTCGAGCGGAGTTAGCTATTTTAGGCGTGGGGACACGCTCTGGCGCTCCCATACCAAGGCCTGATGGTGGCTTCCTTCGCGATGAGGGTGGCGAAATTGTCATCCCCAGTTTAGACGCTGTAGCGCTCGCGAATCACGCCGATGAACTTAACGGCCGATTCACCGAAATCACACTCGACAATAGCGACCTAGACCTGCTTCTCAGTCGCTCTAAAACCCTCGACCTTGGTGAAATCGCTCTTGACCGTGAAACAGATACCTGGCTCGATCAAAGCAACTGGCTGGCGTTATTTTTAGCGCTGTGTTTGCTACCGCTTTTCCGACGGGGCGCCTTAGCGGCTGTCTTACTGATTCCATTGCTCAACCCTGAATCCGCAAATGCCCAACTGCTAACCAATCTTTGGCAAACCCCAAACCAAAAAGCAGCCAATGCGCTTGAGCGCGGCGATGCAGAAGCCGCTGCCGGCCTGTTTGAGGACGATGCTTGGAAAGGCACGGCTCACTATGCCGCCGCCAACTGGCAGGGCGCTGCAGACAGCTTCAAAAAGGGTAAAGATGCCAACAACTGGTACAACCAAGGCAATGCTTTGGCTATGGCGGGGAAATTCGAACAAGCCTTAGAGGCCTTTGATCAATCGCTGGCGCTTATGCCTGAGGCCGAAGATGCGCTTCGCAATCGCGAGCTCATCGAATCACTTTTAGAGCAACAAGAGCAGCAGTCTCAGCAAGACCAAAATAGCGAACAAGATCAGAATAGTGATGAGTCATCAGATGGTCAGGAAGGTTCGTCGCAGCAAGATTCACAGGAAGGCGCTCAAGAGCAAAACAGCAACGATTCTCAAGCCAGTTCAGACAGTGACTCATCACAACAAAATGACCCTAACCAAGATGCTGGCAGCCCGAACCCTAAAGGCAGCGAGGACGAAAGTTCAGAGGACCAACCAGAGACCGCGGACACGCAGCAATCGGAACCTCTATCAGAAGAAATGCAGGCTAGACTCGATGCCCAAACTGAAGCGCAAATGGGTAAATTTGACGCCGGTCTAGAAAAGCAGCAAGCCCTAGAACAATGGCTTCGACGGGTGCCTGATGACCCCGGAGGCTTGTTACAGCGAAAATTTCGTTACGAGACGATTCAAAGACTGCGTCAAGGAGAGGAGCCCGATGATGATGTACGCTGGTAAATCAATGCGCTTTTGTTCTCGCGCCGCTTTACTGTTGTTGCTCTCACTTTCGTTGCCTGTTGCAGCAGGTATTACAGCAGAGGTCGATCGCACTGATATCGCCATGGGTGAAACGCTGCGTCTGACGCTCACTGCAGATGCCGGGGAACGACCGGACCAGATTAATCTCGACCAACTCGAGGTGGATTTCGAAATTATCCAGCGTTCCAGCTCAACCAGTGCTCGACTCATTGGTGGCGAGCAAAGTATTACACGGACGCTTGAAATAGAATTATCGCCCCTACGCGAGGGCATACTGACGATTCCTGCCTTTGATACCGGTGGGCGGAGAACAACGCCCACTGCGATAAAAGTATCACCCGAACCTGAATATGCTTTAGCCGACGAACTGGTGATCTTTGACGCTGCGGTCGATCAAAATGAAGTTTATGTGCAAGCTCAATTCATACTAACCATCACCCTCCAGCAAGCGATTAATTTGGACAACCGGGCAATTTCGGAGGTTGACATTCCTGACACCTATCAAGAGCCACTAGAACAAAAAAGTTTTCAGCGGCGATCTGGCGGACGTCTATGGCAGGTCACCGAACTTCGTTACGCAATATTTCCGCAAAAATCTGGTGACCTGCTAGTTCCTGCCATTGCATTTTCAGGCCGCGAGCTGTTGCCCGGGCGATCGCTCCTAGGCGCCAGGCTCGGTCGTCGTATTGCAATGAAATCAGATCCCATCAGCATTCGTGTCAAGCCAGTTCCAGCAACATTTCCCGGTGACGTTTGGCTACCTGCGCAACAGCTAACACTTACCAGTAGTTGGAGTACAGCACCTGAGCAGTTGAGCACCGGGGATTCAACGACGCGAACACTTGAAATAACCGCTACGGGGCTTCAGGGAAGCCAGTTGCCGCCCATTACCAGCCTAGGGGGCAGCGGTGGCATTAAAGGGCTGCGTTTCTATCCTGACAAAGAAACTATTGAGCAACGAGAAATCTCACAAGGGCTAGAGGGTTATCGACTGCAGAGTGAAGCATTAGTAAGCAGTGAGGCTGGTAACTGGACCCTTCCAGAACGCACCATCCCTTGGTGGAACACAAAAACCGACAGGTTGGAATTTGCTCGACTGCCCAAGGAACGCATTAGCGTTGCTAGCTTGGTTGCGGCCACCGGTACCACAAGCAATGACCCATCCGCTTTGGTCATTCCCTCCGGTGATCAAGCCAACAACACTCGACTGTGGCAGGTTGGCGCTGTCGCTGGCTGGCTAGTAGCGATGTTATTAGGGGGCATTCTTTTTACAAGGCGCCAAAACGCAACGCCAGACCCCAATAACCCTCAAATAGCGGTTCAGGCTCGAAAAGTGCAGCACTTAATGTCAGTGCGAAAGGCCTGCAGTACCAATGATCCCTATGCCGCACGTTTGGCAGTACTGGCTTGGGGTCGCAATCAGTTCGACAACCTTTCTCCAAACACGTTGAATAGCATTGCCACAAAAGTTGGAGGCGATCTAGAACAAGAACTGCGAGCCATCGATACACTGCTGTTTTCGACAGGGGATTTAGAAACATGGCATGGAGCACAGTTGTTCAAGCTTTTGAAGGCCTACGATGACGGTCCAGATTCAGGCCTTCAAAACGAACTGAGCTTATATCCAACGCGATAATGTCAAAGTAACTCTACCTCCAGCGCGAACATATAGCCCACTCCTCGCACGGTACGAACGGGCGGAGTGCTACCAGGAGATGTCACTTTTTTTCGAATACGGCTGACTAAATTATCAATATTTCGATCAGACCCCGCCCAATTAGCTGCGTGGGCAGACTCTAATAAAAACTCTCTAGACAGCACTTGCCGTGCGTTTACAACCAGCGTCTTTAATACCGAGAACTCCAAGGTTGTCAGCGAGATGTCATGCCCAGCCGGCCCCGACAGCGCCATTGCATTTACATCGAAAACATAGCCGTCAAATTTAAAGCGCCCCTGCTCTGATGCTTCGGCTTTTGAGGCTTCGCCGTAAGCAACGCCACCTGTTCGGTACATCAACTGTCGAATACGCGCCACCATTTCTCGCGAGCTAAAGGGCTTAACAACATAATCATCGGCCCCAGTCTCAATACAAACAACCCGCTCAACCTCAGCACTGCGACCCGACATCACAATAATTCCAATGTCACTTTTACTGCGAACTTTCCTAATAATGTCGACGCCAGATCCGTCGGGCAACGTGAGGTCTACAACAATCAACTGGGGTTGAAAATCTTGGACTTTGACCCAGAAATCGCCCACAGAGCCAACCGTTAGTACATCAAAGCCCCAATGAATGAAAACCTCGTCAAGCTCTTCTCCAAATACTTCGTCGTCTTCAACGATTAATACTTTAGTCATGAGCAGCCCCCCTAAATTTCCCGTAGTATGAGCAATCACCTTACCCCGATCATAGGGGATGAGCTATCCTATGCTCACACACCACCAATTGCCAACGCACACGAGTTACCCATAAATCCACAATGAAATTATTGCTCGCCGAAGATGACTCACAGGTACGAATGGAACTCCGTGAACTGCTCATAGAGCAAGGCTACGAAGTGACCACTGCCATTGACGGTATTGATGCGTTTGAAAAATTCCGAGCTGACGAGATGATTGAAATCTTGTTACTCGACATTAGAATGCCTCGCGCTACGGGGCTTCAAACTCTCGACGCAATAAAGAAAATCGAATCGCCAAAAGACCGCGTTTTTGAAGCCCTTTTCATAACCGGTAACAGCGACAGCAATGCGATCATTTCAGCGCTCAAATTGGGGGCTTTCGCATTCCTTTTTAAGCCCATAGTCGTTGAAGAACTGCTCAAAGAGCTTTCGGACGCTACCGACAGTATTAATCAAAAGCACTACCGCAATTTTCAGAACTCCATGCTACACGTACAACAAACCGACAAAACACCGCTTAAGGTGGCAAGCTCAATTAAGAACGGAATGGGCGCCACCTCAGAGATAGCTGCAATCGGAGCCGAACATTACTCACCCGGCATCGAACAACATGTTCACAGAATTTCAGAGATGGCGCTTTGCATCAGTGTACGCTTGGGCCTTGATGCTCAGCAGTGTCAGCAAATAAGGCTCGCGAGTCTGCTACACGACATTGGCAAACTAGGGGGGCCTACCGATATTTATACCGCCGAACGGGCACTCACCGAGGAGGAATTCGAAAAAACAAAAGACCATACACGACTAGGTGCGGCACTTCTTGAACACTACGACGACCCTATTATTGAAGTTGCGCAAAATATCGCGCTACAGCACCATGAAAACTGGGATGGCACGGGTTATCCTCAAGGTCTTAAAGGAGATGAAATCAGTATTGAAGCCGCCATTGTTCATGCGGTAGATACCTACGATAATCTACGCTCGCACAGACCCTACCGCGCCGCCCAACCTCACCATATAGCAATGGAAATACTGGTTAGCGGCGATGAAAAGTCCAACCCCGATCACTTTCACCCGGGAGTGCTTCAGGCACTTCTGAGCCAACACCGGGAAATTGAAGCAATTTATGAGCGCTATCGGCCCATCGACATAGAACACAGCAGTAATCTTGAGTCCTCTGATTAACTACTTCTCCAGCGCCTTGCTCACGACTTCGTAAACATCTCGCGACAAATCATCAAGACTCGCAATACGCTCGAGTTGCTGTTGCATCGCATCAACCCCGTGTGCATAACGTCGAAACCGTGTCAGCGGCGTGCACAATCGAGCTGCGATCTGAGGGTTTGCTGATTGCACTCTCGCGATTGCATCCCCCAACAGTGCGTACCCTCCTCCATCCTGACGATGAAATGCCGTCGGGTTAGCAGAGGCAAATGCCCCCACTAACGCTCGAATTTTATTTGGATTACGCCAATCAAAAGCCCCATGATTCTGAAGCTGGAGTACCGCTTCAACTGTGTCTGGGCTAGGCCTTATCGCCTGAAGGGTGAACCATTGATTAATTATGAGCGCCTCGTGTTGCCACTTCTGGTAAAAATCTTCCAGCGCCGCACTGCGTACGGACTCGTTGTCAGCGTTGACCAATACCCTAAGCGCGGCCAAGCGATCACTGAGGTTATCTGCACTGCAGAGCATAGCCTCAGCCCACTCCAACGCCTCAGGCTGCCCGTAACCTAAATAATCTAACGAGAGATGGCGCAATGCTCTTTTACCAATTTGCCAACCATTTGGCTGATACGCCTCTGAAATAGCGTAGCTGTTGAACCAATCGGTCCACTGACCTTCAAACTCAATCGCCAATATTTTCCTGACGTGCTCTCTAGCTTCCCTAATTTGAAAAACATCGACAGAACCCTGTTGAGCTTGCCGGTCAGCAAGTGATTCCTCAGACGGCAATAACAGCAACAGCGCTTTCATAGCATCGTCAGTGTCACTGGACATTGCTTTTCTGTAGGCTGATACAAAGGCATCGGACACAGGATCGCCACGCATCTGAGCTTCGATAACTCTTGATGAATAGCGCTGCATCGCATCCCATTTGACGAACTCATCGCGGTCATTGCTAATTAACGCCGCCAGCGTATCGTCGTCCTCTGCACTACGAAGCCGAACTGGGGCAGAAAAACCACGCAACAAAGAAGCCGCTGGTTTATCCTGAACGTTATTGATCTGGAAGGTCTGGCTAACCTCTCTCACTTCAAGCAAGCGAGTTGAGCTGCCCTCCTCGAAGGTGTGCGACTGTCCGTTTACCACTAAGCCGATAGCTAGAGGCAAGTGAAGTGGAGGCTTACGCGAACCGTCTGGACCTGAACCATTGTTTTGCGTCACCGTCAGAGTGACCTGCTTTGCCATTGGGTCGTATTGATCCTCAATGACTAGCTCTGGCGTTCCTGACTGCTCATACCAACGACGAAACTGTGTAAGGTCTCTGTCAGAAACCTGCTCCATCGCAGACACAAATTCGTCGCAAGTAACCGCCTGACCATCGTGCCGCTCAAAATAAAGTTTCGCACCTGCGGTGAACAGCTCGTGACCTAAAAGCGTGTGCAACATTCGCACAACCTCAGCGCCTTTTTCATACACGGTAAGAGTGTAAAAATTTGAAATTTCGATAAAACTATCAGGGCGTACAGGATGCGCCATTGGGCCGGCATCCTCCGCAAATTGATGGGTCCTCAGAAAACTGACGTCTTCAACTCGCTTCACTCCCGGGGAGTTCATATCCGCTGAAAACTGGGAGTCTCGGAATACAGTAAAACCCTCTTTTAAACTCAGTTGAAACCAGTCACGACAGGTGACTCGATTCCCAGAGAAATTGTGAAAATACTCGTGAGCAACAATCGACTCAATCCTTAAATAACCTGCATCAGTGGTAATGTCAGGAGAGGCCAACACGCATGAGGTGTTAAATATATTAAGACCCTTATTTTCCATGGCGCCCATATTGAAATCGTCAACCGCCACAATGTTGAATAGGTCAAGGTCATATTCAAGACCGTAAACTTCTTCGTCCCATTGCATTGATCTTTTTAACGAGTCCATAGCGTGATCGCAGTAATGAACGTCCTTAGCTTCAACGAATATATTCAGCGCCACCTCACGACCAGCAACCGTAGTGAATTTATCTGAAACACATTCAAGCTCACCTGCCACAAGCGCAAACAGGTAGCAGGGTTTTGGCCATGGATCGTGCCAGCTGCTGCGATGGCGGCCCTCAGGCAAATCCTCTTGGGATACCGAGTTACCATTACTCAGCAGCACCGGACAGGTCTGTTTGCCAGCCTCAATAGTTACTGTGAAAATGGCCAATACGTCGGGACGATCCAAGAAAAACGTTATTTTCCGAAAGCCCTCGGCTTCGCACTGCGTGCAATAAATAGTTCTAGACCTGTAAAGGCCTTCGAGGGCTGTATTGGTCTCGGGAAAAATGCGTACCCTAGTGAACAACTGGCAGCTATCGCCTATAGAGGGCAGCGTTAACTGGCTACCGTCGTAGCTATATTCGTTAGGCTGCAGGGGCGCACCATCTATTTCGATACACTCAATCTCAAGATTCTCACCATCGAGGATCCATGGCGCTTCATCCTTTACTTGGCGCTGCAAGCGCAATTTGCTAGATACAAGGGTGTATCCGTCATAGATAGCAAAGGTCAAATCTACATCGGAAATAGTGAATTTTGGTGCTGTGTATTCCTTCCTATAGATCGTTTTCGGGCTGCCATCACGCATTGTCGTGTACCTTAACTTCCAAGTTATAACCACCGTATTTTCTAATATTGATCACCCCCGTATCAAACATCAGATATTGGCCTTTTATGCCCAGCAGCGTTCCTTCCACTTTCTGTGTTTTGTCCAGATTGTGCGAGCTCACTTTGACCGGCCACTCCAAAACCGGATAGTCGATACCCACACTACTTGAGTCATCCAACCACTGAATGGCCTGCATACCATAGGTAGACTGCAATTTAGTAATGCCCTCATTACAGATTTCAGCCAGAGACCTCTGCCTATCCTGTAAGTCGACAGGACTGCCATTACCTTTAAGCATCGTTTGCCAGGCAGTTTTATCCGCCACATGCTGAGCTAGAAGAATTTCAAGCAGGCCCGATTGATAGCGAGTAGCAACACGCGCAATCGGTTTCGCCTGAGTAGCACCTTGATCTATCCAACGGGTGGGAACCTGAGTACCTCGTGTAATCCCAACCTTCACTCCAGAAGTGTTAGCTAAGTAGACAATATGATCTACAAAGCAGTTCGTTTCACCCCACTCTGGCTCGCGGCAAGTGCCCTCAGCAAAATGGCACTTTTCAGGTTTAATAATGCAGGTATCACACTGAGCCAAACGTTGAAAACAAGGGTAGCAATAACCCTGATTAAAGCTTTTTTTAGTCACCCTATCGCAATGCACACAGTTGATAGCGCCTGTAAAGTGGATACTGACTGTACGCCCCAGCCAAGCGTTAACCGATGCCTCTTGATCACCAGCAATGAAGGTGTAGTTCACCGGATCATTCAGAGCGACTCGCATTTTCCTCACTGGACCGGCTATGTCTGTCACTTTTTTTCATCCTTCTCTAACCAAGTCATTGGTTGGGGGGCGTCGCAGCTGCTGTCTGCTTTACGACCCTTATCGATGTAACCAATGCGCTCCTCTGGCGGCAAATTCAACTCACCCCAGGCAATGACAGCTTGCATTGTATGTTCACGCTGTGCAGCGGTAACGCTTGTGCCGTCTGGCCAAAGACCCGTTGCCAGAGCCTGCACCATACGTTCGTATAGTTCTGGCCCCATCGCACGTACTGTTTCCAGATATGGATCAGTCAAGCTCTCTTTCCTTTTTAAGTTCTATCCAACCGAGACAGCAAACCAAATACACCGCCCAATGAAACACCGATTGCAAGCCCTCCGAGATGAGCACCATTAGCAATCGCCCCAGTCCCCAGAATTTGCAGCGCCCCCACAAGACCGACAACAAGCCAGATCAACATAAATCCAACAACGGCAGGCGGCAGCGGTTCCATCCAGTTTGGACGAAGTGCATTTCCCGCCCAAATAAAACCCATAAATCCGTAGACAACACCTGACATTCCCCCAAATATCGACGGACCGGTAGTAAAATATTGGACGCTGTTAGAAAACACCGCGGACGCTAAATATAAACCCATCAGATTGAGTGACCCCAGTGAGGTCTCTATACGGCGCCCAAACTCCCAAATCCATAAACAGTTAAAAACCAAATGCATCCAACTGAAATGTAACAACGTCGGAGTGATGAAGCGCCACCAATCACTACCGGGTTCTCCCAGGCGACCTCCACGGGAGGTTATTTCTACGGGAACAAAATTGAAAAGCTGGAGAAGCGGCCCATATAAACCCAACTCTTTAAAAAGCACAAAAACCAAAGCACTGACAGCAACCAGCGCAAATGCAATTGGGGAAGCTCTGATTTTACTGGGTAAGGGCATCGGACCATCGTAGCTTGTCACGGCAACTTGCATAGAAGCTATTACCAGGCGGATGCAACAAAATCAGTCGCTCTTCTTTCTTGCTAACGGTAACCGAGTCACCCGGGAGAGCTGTCAGTGAAACCTGTCCATCACAGGTCACCAAGGGATGTATTTGATTGCGTGAAACAACATCAACTTTAATCTTGGAGTCACCGTGGACAACGATAGGCCGACTCGTGAGAGAGTGCGAGAACATAGGCACCAACACAATGGCATCGAGAGCCGGGTTCATAATGGGGCCGCCCCCAGACATTGAGTAGGCAGTAGAGCCTGTTGGCGTTGCCAAAATAAGCCCATCAGCATTCATGCGATAGACAAACTCGCCGTCTATGGTGAGTTCAAACTCAATCATCTGAGCAGATGTTCCGGAATTTACAACAACATCGTTTAGAGCTTCTGCCGCGCCAATAACGTCACCATCGCGCATCACTTTAGTGTCGAGCAAAAATCGAGAATCTCGCGTGTAGTCACCGTCAAGCACGGCTGTTACCTGACCGACTAAATCATCAGGGCTTACGTCAGTCAGAAAACCCAGTCGCCCACGATTAACGCCAATAACTGGCGTATGGTGCCGCACTAACGTTCTGGCGGCGCTTAGCAGTGAACCATCGCCTCCGATAACGATGGCCAAATCTACGCTCTCACCAATGGCTTCACGGGGTTGCATGGCACGCTTTTCAAAGTGAGATAGGGTCGCGAGTCGATCCTCAAGCACCACATCAACACCTCGCGCATCCAAAAGTGCTAGTAGGTCAGCCACGATCTGATTGACACCCGGGTGCTCCCGCCGACCAAGCAGACCCACTCGCTGGAATTCCTGCTCCATAGCTAAATCACCTCAATCACAATAAATACGCTCGTGCTTTTTAAGCACTTAATGAGTGGCGATGATAACGGTTAAGCTCACGCCTCATGCAATGGGCCAGTTCAAAGCGCGGCAACTGCTCTCGAGCGGCCGCCATGCCCTCTCTAGCGGACTGCTTCCAGAAAACCGAATCGGACATCATCCGGTTTATGGCAACCACCATTTCTTCGCGGCTATCAGCCACAACAACGCCAGAACGCATGCGAAAGTGCGATCTTCGCATCGCATGACGGGTAGTCACTGTAGGTACCCCTCTGGCCATAGCATTCACTAATTTTGCATCGACGTGGTCTTCAAAAAGTAGTGGCTCAACGACAACCCGGCAACGCTGGTCCAATAAATGGTGGTCGTCAGTACTCCAGTGCAGAAAAACCCGAGACATTGCCGAGATATGCTCTGTGAACTCGCGGGACGGTGCAGAGCCGACAATATGAAACTCTACGCCGGGAATGATTCTCTGAGCTACCGGCCAAATTTCTTTTAAAAACCAGTTTACGCTGGCCACATTTCCAGCATCGCCTAAATAACCATAAAAACCGATGCGTGGCTCGGTTCGATTGAAGTCGACCTCAGCCAACGTGGGCTTGGCCCCAGTTGGGTGGCTAAAGCTGTACTGAAGCTGTCGCATTGAAACACCCCGCTCAGACAATCTAGCGGCAAGACTGGGGCGGATAAAGACCATTTCTACCTCACGGCAAACATCGGCGAGATACGGCTCCCGTGAATCACTGCCAATGCCTGTCGTGTTATCTTCATCGTCCATTACGCCCTGACCGTAGGGAATGAAGGCCATGGGCACGTCGGTGCCGATCGGTCGGTATGGCCACGACAGCAACCCGTCGACGACCACAGCGTCAAAGGCCTCGACGTTACGCTGAATCGTTGTTTGTAAACGCGCACAAAGCTTGGTTGTGCCAAAACGCTCTTTCATCAAGCGTCTCAACCCTTTTTCGCAATCGGTATCGGCGCTGCTCGCTTCAAAGCCGCCGGTAACTCGGAAAGGACCAAGGTCGACACGCAACCGATGCAGCCCCTCTGCCGTTACAGGACCCACAACAGCAAGCGAGATATCAAAATCGCGACTAAGAACGCCAACATTAATTCTTGACTGCAGCGACAGAACACCCTCACCGCAGCGAGACTGTACCGCGCTGATATAGAGAAGCTTTAATGGGGGTACAGTGGCCATCAATTCAGACCCACATTATTACCCTCAAGCACCCGCTCTGCTCGATAGCTTGAACGCACCATGGCACCAGACACCACCTCCATAAACCCTAACGACAAGCCTACATCTCGATAATTTTCAAACTCTTCCGGAGTAACATATCTGGCGATTGGGTAATGATTTTTTGTGGGTTGCAGGTACTGGCCGAGAGTAATGACGTCAACACCGTGCTCTCGGCAGTCTCTCATACACTGCACGATTTCCTCTTCTGACTCGCCCAGCCCCAGCATGATGGATGTTTTGGTAATGACGTCAGGGCGATATTTTTTAGCATGGGCTAGCACTGACAGGGTTTGCTGATAGGTCGCACGGACATCTCTCACCGGATGGGTAAGCCGCTCAACAGTTTCAATATTTTGTGCGAACACCTCAATCCCGGAGTCGAGCAAAATTTCAATCGCCCCTGTATCTCCCAGAAAATCTGGGGTGAGTGCTTCTATCGCCGTCTCTGGGTTTTGCTCTTTTACTGCAACAACTACTTCGGCATAGCGAGATGCCCCGCCGTCGGGCAAATCGTCACGATTCACCGAAGTCAGCACCACGTATTTGAGTCCCATCAGATGCACGGCACGCGCCGTCTTGACCGCCTCTTCGGGGTCCAGCCAACCCTGGGGATTCCCTGTATTCACAGCGCAAAACTGACAGGCTCGGGTACAAACATCACCCATTAACATGATTGTGGCAGTACCTGCACTCCAGCATTCGCTGATGTTGGGGCACTTGGCCTCTTCGCAAACTGTCGCTAAATCATTGTCATGTACGATGGTTTTCACCGCGGCATAATTGGGCGTACTTTGAATACGAACACGCAACCAATCGGGCTTTTGCAAGGCGGAGGGGGCTGTAGCACTACGCTTAATGCCATCCTTGATCGCCCGCACACCCCTTTGAGTCGTGAATTTATCACCACTTTTAACCTGTTGGGTTGGGATTAGCTCAATATTTTTGTCAACCGACGATTCGCTCATAGTGGCCATTATATCGCGATCAGCGCGCTCCGTAGCAGTAATTAGTAGTCTACAAAAAACTAATAAATGCGGCGAGCCCATCTTTATTTGCGACCGGTCAATCCAGAAGCAAGCGCACCCCGTTGAGCCCCAGCAGCCTTCACCAGAATCAAATACTGGCTATAGATACCCCTACACCGTTAAGCGCAGCGTTCCCCGTCAACTCATCAAGGTACGTCGCTTCGGTAATAGCGTTACAACTGACGCCGGCATGGGCGTTGGCGACGCCGCTGAGCGTACCTGGCCGGCCATGGCCATAGCCGTGGGGCAAACTTACCACCCCCGGCATCATTGTATCGGTTACCTCAAGCTCAACCTCAATGCTCCCAGCACCACTAGAGACGCTCACCAAAGCACCTGTTAGCCAACCTTCACGAGCAGCGTCATCAGGGCTGACTTGCAAGGTACAACGCTGAGGGCCTTTGACAAGCCGTGTAAAGTTATGCATCCAGGAATTACAGTCGCGTACATGTCGCCGCCCTATTAGCCGGTAGCCCTGACTAGCCTCATCAACCTGCTGCTCGAGGCGGCTTAAATCGTCAAATATTGCAGACGGGGCAAGGTTTATACGTTGCTCCGGAGTTTTGAGGCGCTCAGGAAGCTGAGGTCTGAGCGGACCGAGATCAACACCAGAAGGTGTGGCACGAAGTGCTTCTATTGAGAGCTTCTGCTCGCTGTTATCACCATAAGGCCCAGCTTTTAACCCTCGATCAATAATGACGTGTGGCGGTACGGTTTTTCGGGCCTCAAGATCGAGCGCATTAGCAACACGTTCGCCTAGCCCCTGAAAAATTTCCCAGTCATGTAAAGACCCCTCTGGCTTGTCAAAAACCGCTTCGCTAAAACGCGCGGTGTTACGCATAGCGTTTACGTGAAACGCCAAATCGTAATGATCGTGCTCTAGGGGTGAGGTGGGCGGTAAAATAACGTCAGCATGGCGAGTTGTTTCGTTGATCCACGGGTCGAGAGATACCATAAAATCTAATCCCTCAAGCGCCCCGTCTAAATCGTCCCCCGCTGGGGTCGACAACACCGGATTTCCGGCACCAGTGAAGAGAGCGCGAATTTGACCCTCACCCGGGGTCCTAATTTCCTCAGTCAAGCAAGCAACGGGCAATTCACGATCAAACTCTGGCAGCTCTCGTACGCGACTGGTGTGCCGACCAAAGCCACCGGGACTGGTACCCACAACCTGATCAACTGCAGGCAACGTGAACATGCTGCCTCCCTCCCGATCAAGATTACCAGTCAATACGTTCACAACCTGTATCGCCCACTGACAAAGAGTGCCAAACCGCTGGGTAGAAACTCCCATTCGGCCATAGCAAATCGCTTTATCAGCCGCCGCAAAATCATGCGTCAGCTGAATAATATCTACCTCGTCCATCCCTGTATGCGACGCAGCCCACTCGGGCGTGTAGTGCACTACAGCCTGCTGAATGTCGCTAAGACCATCCACAAAATCCCTTAAATGCCCAAGCTGAACCAAGTTATCCCGAAATAGCAAATGAATCATTGCGAGAAGCAGCGCAGCATCGGTGCCGGGCTTCACCGCATGATGTGCTGTGGCCAAATCGGCGGTCTCAGTTCTTCTGGGATCGATGACAACCAACTCCCCACCGCGCTCGGTCAGCGATTTAATCCGTTTTCGAACATCCGGTACCGTCCAAATACTCCCATTGGAAGCAACAGGGTTGGCGCCTATCATTAGGAAATAATCAGTTCGGTCGATATCAGGGATAGGGAACATGAGCTTGTGACCAAAAAGCCACAATGAAATTAAGTGGTGGGGTAACTGATCTACTGATGTTGCTGAATAGCGATTACGCGTTCTTATATGCTTAAACAAAGCACTCTGGTGCGTCATCATGCCGTAGTTGTGCACCGTGGGGTTGCCCATGTAAATCCCAACGGCGTCGACGCCATGATTTTTGATCGTCTCGACCAGCCCACTGGCGGCAATATCTAACGCCTCATCCCATTCAATGGGCTGATGCTCATAACCTCCGTCAGCGCCACGAACACGCTTAACCGGTTTTCGCAGCCGGTCAGGATCGCTATGAATGTCCTGCAGGGCCACGGCTTTAGGGCAAATATGTCCTCGGCTAAGGGGGTCATCGGGGTCACCCTTAATCGAGACCACCTTAGGCCCCTCGGTTTCTATAACGACACCACATATAGCCTCACACAAATGACAGGCTCGGTAATGGGTTTGGTGCTCTTGATTCATGTTGGCAGTATCACTCGCAAAAACACCACCCTGCCCTGCCCCACCGAAAAGCGCAAGGCCAATCAAAGGACCTCCGAGACATGTACAACAATCCACTTATTAGTTGGATCACTTCGTTTCCCCGCATGAGGTGGGTTCCCAATGCTCATAGGTAATCATGTAAAGCTCGGTCTAGATCAATACTTGACTCGTCGGGTTGGCCGATAATGATTCACTCATAGGGCCATTGCGCCGCTACACTGCCGTTGTGCGGCAAATAATAGATCGGCCAGTTTGTCATAGCGCAGCGGATGTTCGATTATAGTCATGCAGCTACACCCTTACAGTTACAGCAGCAACAATACCGGGCAGGTCATGAATTCTCTGAAACGTATGTTTTTCCGTAAACGCGTCAAGCCCTTAGTCGCGCTGCTTGCGATGAGAAAACTGTTAAAGGACCCTGACGATACCCGTCAGGTTTTTAAAATTATTGATGCGCTGAGCGGGGATGTGATTGGCCGCACGGTAAAGCGATTAGCTGATAACGCCACCGGTCGAGACCTATTAGCCAAAAAACCTAATATCGTGACGCTGCTCAATGACAGCGAACGCTTATCCGCCATGCCTCTAGGCTCAATAGGGCATACCTACTGGCAGTTCATCCACGCGCAGAACCTCTCTGCTGATGGCCTTATCGCCTCGAGTGAGGGCACTAAGGAATATGTAGGATTTACAGCCGATGAGCGTTGGACGGGTAATCGCCTAAGAGATATTCATGATCTGCAACACGTAATGACCGGATATGGGCGGGACCCCGTGGGCGAGCTAAGTCTGCTGTCTTTCATGACCACACAGGTTCCCAATCGAGGCATTGACTTCATCATCAAAATTGCGACACACAAGTATCAACAAGAAATACCGTCATTAGACATTCAATCGTTACTTCATGAGGGCAGAAAAATAGGGCAGGAAGCCGCCTGGATGCCCACCATTCGATGGGAAGAACGCCTTACCGAATCTCTGGAGGACGTCCGCACTGAGCTGGGCTTCAAAGCCCCTGTTAAATATAAAAGCAGCCACATCAATCAACCGGAATTGTTTGCTACCACGTAATATTGCGGACCGCTCTTCAGGGACTGTCCGCAGTAACCAAAACTAGTCCACGCCAATTGGTATGGCAATCCATTTGAGATAGTCATGGAAGGCACCAATACCTGGGGTATTGAAAAAAGCTAAAGCGCTATCAGTGCGCAGGCTAGCCAAGACTCTGCCGTCGGTCTACTCTCTCGACTGACGTACCGACGGAACACACTGTTATGGCATCCAAAGAGCCTCACCGCTTCACACCCGACGAAAACTTCACCAAACTATTGCATGACCACAGTGGCAACGCGATTAATGGCGTTGGTGAGCAGCAAAAGCGGCGTCCGTCGATGGTTTGGTGGGCCCCAAACCCGGAAACAGTGCCTTTTGGTGAAGCACAAAAATGGTTTTACTCAAAGGAACAACCCGACGAGGAGATGCTTGAACTCAGAAGAGCACGCCATGAAGTTGTAGAGCAACCCACACCCAACATTGCAGCCCAAAAGGTAGTTAAACCGCCGCAAGAATGGACCGGTCAGCTGCAACAGTTTATTGATTCAGGTGATTGCGAAATGACCGGAGTAACCTCGCTTGAGACTGACTGGGTATTCGATCACGAAGATACTGCACTTCCCAATATCGTTATGCTCGGCGTACACCACGATTATGAAGAGTTAAAGCACGTCCCGGACATTCGAGGCGGCAAGGATGTCACGCGGCAATACCTTCGTGCGGCTGCTGCCGCAAAAAAAGTCGCGGCGTGGATACGTAACCAGGGTTACCAAGCCGACGCTGTAACCGGCCCAATGACGGGGAAAATTTTAATGATTCCCCCGGCCATTGCTTGCGGTTTCGGTGAGTTGGGCAAACATGGGTCTATTATCAATAAAGAGTTTGGCTCAGCATTTCGGTTGTCCGCAGTGCTGACCGATGCTCCCTTTGCCAGCACGCCGCCTAGGGAGTTTGGAGTGGATGATTTTTGTAGCCGCTGTCGCGTCTGTGAGAACGCCTGCCCTCCAGGCGCCATTACACCAGAGAAACAAACCGTCAGAGGCGTAGATAAATGGTACGTCGACTTCGAGCGCTGCATCCCCTATTTCGCAGAGACCTCAGGGTGTGCGATTTGCATTGCAGTATGTCCTTGGTCACTACCCACTGTGGGGCTGAGCCTCACTGCAAAACTGCAAAGGAGAGCTGAGCGCCTGGCAACTAAAGCCAACAAGAAGTAAGCGCTTTGTAAGCCAAAGGCAATGGCGATGGTTTCGTTGCGACTCTCAAACCACTGCCTCCAACCCTGTCTAATCACAAGGGCGAAGGGCGCTATACACCGCCACAGCCACGCAACCAGCCTGATTTCAGTGTGGGGGCCTCGGTGATACAAAACGGACTGGCACCAACAATATTCAGCTTACTTGGCGCTAAGCCCTGCAACGAACTCCGCCATTTCGGATGCACTCTCCGCACTAAACTTCTGGGCGTGCTCATTGTTATTGAGTGCTGCCAGAAGCTGAGAACTGCCATTAATATCGGACAGTAAATCCCAACCGTAGGTCTTTTTAGCGACGGCCTGTGCTAATGGCAACACATAAAGCGCCATATAATCAGGTGCCGTTGGGCTCGCCCCCATAAGGTATGGCCCGCAATCAGCCAACTGGTTTAATGTGCGTATCCCCTTATCGAGTACTGGCTTAACCTCGTCAATGGTTAGCTGCTCGTTGCGCCCACCAAAGAGAGTTCCTGGAAAAAGCCGGCGGGCAGGCAACTCCAAATACAGCTCTAGAGAATGCATGAGCTGGCGGGCTCGGGCTTTGGCATAACT
>JAQWYY010000017.1 GCA_029253705.1 Luminiphilus sp.
TCCCGTTACTGTTTGCCGCTCTCTGTCACGCGCTATCGGCACAAGAAGCAGCACCGGAAAACTCCATGAACGAAGCGTCAACGAGGGTTACGCCGTCACCAACCAATGACACCAATTCTAACCAAAGTACGCCGGAATCACCCATCGAGAATGCGGCCACAGCCAAGCCCAGCCTCAAATATGAGCCAACTGAGCGTATTTCTGAAGACAGCTCGGTGTCTTTTCCTGTCGATATCTGAAGAGGTCTAGAACAGCATGAATCTGCGTTTGAACAATGAATTTCTCTATCAGATCTTCGCGCTACTGCTTGCCGTTATTGTCGTTCACGGCATTTATGTGGGCGTCATCAGGCCCACCGCAGATGCCCAACTTGCCGCTCAGGCTGCCATGCAAGCCGCTGGTGAAGACGTAGTGACGCAGCGCACCGTTTCAATCGTTATTCGAGACCTTGAACAGGAAGCTTGCTTTATTTTGTTGCTGTGGGCCCTCGCCATCATGGGAATGAAAGCTAAGCGCACCCGAGACGAGCAGAGCATGCTCGACAAAAGTCTTATTGAAGTGCCCACAGGCACCAGCTTGCTACCACAGGATAGCCGTGAATATTCGCGAATCCTCGAGGCCTTGCCCGAGGAGGAACAGGATTTTCTGCTCCCTCGTGCTTTGATGAACGCCCTGCAGCGATTTGCAACCACACAATCGATTCCTGCAGTTTCAGAATCTGTGAGGGAGCAGTGCGATATTGAAGCCGATCGCCTCGACTCCGAGCTGTCAATGGTGCGTTACATTTCCTGGGCCATTCCCTCGATTGGTTTTATTGGCACGGTGCGGGGTATTGGTGATGCATTAGGTCAGGCCTATAAGGCGGTAGAGGGAGATATTTCAGGGGTGACGGTGAGCCTGGGAGTTGCATTTAACAGTACGTTTGTGGCGCTGGTGCTCTCTATCATTATTATGTTTGCCCTGCATCAACTCCAGCTATCTCAGGAGCGGTTGGTACTCAATACCCAGCGTTATATTGATCGCAAATTATTACGTCACCTAGCAGTGCCACGTCTATGACGGCGCTATTAGATCTACACGACAGCAATCTGCGACTTTGGCACGCGGATGCCTGCCTAGAGTCACCTGGCTATGCTTGGTTTGACGGCAATCACTTTCGCTTCGGTCTGCCAGCTATGCGCACTCAGCGGCGCACACCTCGCGCCGTCAACACCCGCTATTGGTCGCAGCTGAGTACCCAACCCCTGTCACCGCCACTGGGGCAGGCCAGGCATGGGGCGGACCTTGTTCATGCGCAGTTACAAGAGTTACACCGGCTCGCAAACCATCCTAAATCGGTGCTGGTAACTGCGCCGGGTAGTATGAATCGAGAGTCACTGTCGTTGTTACTGGGAATTGCCGAGCACCTACCCTTTGACATAGCCGGACTCGTCCACCGCAGCGCGCTGATCGGCGCAGCCAGTGGGCTCAACCATGGCCTTCACATTGAATTGCAGTTACACCAAACCTTGATCAGCCCATTTAAAATGGAAGGCGACTGCGTGGCTGTAGCTGCGAGTCAGGTTATTCCAGGCGAGGGCATGCTGGCCCTTCAAGATCGGCTCGCCAACGCTATTGCAGCAAGCTTTGTGGCGCAAACGCGCTTCGATCCTTTGCGCAGCGCTGATGCAGAGCAAGCACTCTATGATGCCCTGCCTCTGGCACTGACCACACTACAACAGCAAACAGAAACGCAAATAGCGATTAGCGGCTACTCTGCACGCATTACTCGAGATGACTTGCGCAGCGTGGGTGTGGCCTACGGCCAAATGCTAGAACCGCTACTCCCTGATGATACGCCTGTATTGCTTGAGAACCCTCTAGACTTACTGCCAGGCCTAACACTTTCTGCTCCCCACCAAAACACCACTGGAGCGGTCATCGCCAAAGTCGTTGCCGATTGTAAAACCCAGCTATTACAAGATGCTGAACAACTCACTTTGAATCGCACTGTTCCTGTTTTTAACGCCCCTGCAGCAACAACAAAGTCCACCGAGCCAACCGCGGCTGCGGCGTCGGGCGCTGCCGCAATACCGACCCATATACTGTTGGGGACTCGAGCCCTGCGGATCAACGAGACAACCACTCTGGATAATGGTGCTGTGCTTCACCGCACAGGTGCAGGGGTCAGCCTAGCAAGCTCGGCCTCAGTCCAACTAATGGTGAATACTGAATCAGCAGTCGTCGGTCAGGTACTGCAAGTCGGCGATCACTTGAGTGATGCAGCAGACTTAAACGCGCTACTGATTGTAGTAGAGGACTGAGCATTGGCCAGGCGCAAGCGCCAAGCATCGACCTTTAACCTCAGCTTCCTTGACATCATGTCCTGTGGCTTTGGCGCTGTGGTGCTGGTTTTTCTTATTATCGATCACTCAATGGAAGTGGAAACGCTCACCCTCAATGCTGAAGTTTTCTCGGAAATTGACCTTTTAGAGGATGACATTGAACAGGGACAATTGGGGCTAGTAGCTCTGCGCAATGCCCTCGCAAGCGTAGATGTCGATATTGTCGAAGCGCAAGGCTTAGCCACTCGAGTTACCGAAGACCTCGACCGCTATGAGGCTCTTATTGCTTCGTTAGAGGAAGAAGGCTTTACTGATACGACCGATGTCGAAGCCCTCAAGGCAGAAATCAATCGCCTTGAGGACCGGGTCACTAAGCTTCGTGAAGCGGCTAAGGAAGAGGCAGGACAAAGTGCCCGGGACTTTACTGGTGACGGTAACCGTCAATATCTGACGGGACTAAATCTGGGCGGTAACCGCATAGTTATTCTTATCGATGCGTCGGCGAGCATGCTGGCCGATTCAATTGTGAACGTGATTCGGCTACGTAACATGGACCCTGAGTTACAACGATCTGCCGATAAATGGCAGCGTGCGCTCAATACCGTCGACTGGCTAACGTCACAGCTTCCTATTAACTCCCAATATCAAATCATTGCCTTTAATACCGAAGCTCAGCCCATTCTTCCGGGTACCTCGGGTAAATGGCTGGAAGTGGCAGACGCCCCGCAATTAAAGGCGGCGACTGAAGCCTTGCGTGAGCGCCTCCCCAGTGGGGGCACAAACTTGCACGGTGCTTTCGATGCGGTTGGCAAGCTCCCGGGCGGCCCCGATAATATTTTTCTCATCACCGACGGACTGCCCACTCAAAGTTATGAACCGCCAAGACGCACCACGATCTCTGGCCGAGATCGTCTCAACTTATTTCGAAAAGCGGTCCAGCGGCTTCCTTCGGGGGTGCCCGTAAATATTATTTTGGCGCCCATGGAGGGAGATCCCATGGCCGCCTCAGAGTTTTGGCAATTAGCTCAAGTGAGCGGTGGTTCGTTTATGTCGCCTTCCCGGGACTGGCCATGATTGTAATACGGCGTTACACATCATGAAAACGCGCCGAGGAACGCCAGAGTTTTCTATTTCCTTCTTGGATGTTATTTGCTGTGGCTTTGGTGCAGTGATCCTCTTATTGATGATCACGAAAACGGTGCAACCCCAGATATTGGAACGCTCAACCATTGCGGCTGACGGCCGCGTTGCAGATTTAACCAAGCAACTTTTCGAGATTCGTGGTGAAACAACCATTCTTAATCGCGACCTGAAGACAAAACAGGAGCAAATCTCTGAATATCGCGAACGCATTGCAATTCTTCAGGGTGCCCTGGCCAGCACTCGGTCGCGTTATGACAGCCTCGAAACGACCAGAAACTCTAACAGCATTATTGAGCAGGAACTGGCCATAGCACGACAGCAGTTAAGTGAGGAAGAAAAACGACTGCTGGGCGTCAACAGCCAGCGAAAAAATCAGCTGATTGGCGGAATTCCCGTAGATAGCGAGTACATCATTTTCATTATCGATACCTCGGGCTCCATGTTTTCCTATGCCTGGGACAGAATGCTTATTGAAATGGAGGCAACTCTCAATATTTATCCGGAAGTCAAAGGCATACAAGTCCTTAACGACATGGGTAACTACCTGTTTTCTCGATACCGTGGTCAATGGATTCCCGACACCCCTGCCAGACGCAGCCTGATACTCCGCAATCTCACCAATTGGAATGTCTTTTCCAATAGCTCACCAGTTGAAGGCATTACCGCTGCGGTGCGTACGTTTTATGACCCCAAAAAGAAGATGTCGATTTACGTTTTTGGTGACGAATTTACCGGGGAATCGATACGCAGCGTGGTTGAAACCGTTGATCGCCTCAATGCTCAAAATTTTGGCGGCGAACGGCGCGTCAGAATCCACGGAGTCGGCTTTCCCGTACAATTTATTAGACCGCCGGAGCTGCAGGTTACTGGCGTACGTTTTGCTACACTGATGAGAGAGCTGACCTACAAAAATGGTGGCACGTTTGTTGGACTTAATAACTTCAGGCCCTAATACCTACCGACGCGTTCTAGGTGCGTTAGTCCTTTCGCTGATTTTAACGGCCTGTGGTGCTCGGGAGGTCGTTGTTCAAGGCAATTTTCCTAAGCCTCTCATGGATCCATTACCCCTCACTGTCGGGGTGATCTATACCGATGAGTTTGCCCAACACGAAATTTTTGACGAAGCCGCGGGGCGTGCTGAATCAGACTGGCTGGTCAAAACAGGGGATGCCCAAGTCGAGTTTTGGAATACGCTGTTAAGCGGCATGTTCGAAGGCGTAGTGCAAATCAAAGACAGCCAATCTCTGGCGGCCCACCAAGATACGGTCGACGCAGTGATCATCCCGGCCGTTGCCGACCTTCAGTACACCATTCCGTTACACACCAACATTAAGATCTATGAGATCTGGATGAAGTACCGCTTCAAAATGGTTGCCCTGGTAGATGTTCATAGTAATGAAGACGGTGACTTATCCATTAACCCTGATCAATACTTTGCCGACTGGACACTGACGGCTTATGGCAAAACCCCCACTGCGTTTTTGCAGTCTGACGAGGAGGCTGTCAATCTTGCCGCAGTAGTAGCGCTGCGGGATGCGGGCGCCAACTTCGCCACCTCCTTTACCCGAGTCCCCGATATAGCCACCTGGATGACAGAGGGGCTGCCCCCTTCGCCCAAGGAAAAAGCGAAAAGTGCGGAGGCAACCGATGACTAAAATGGTGCAACGATACATAACCGCGGTCTCGGTTGTCGCCGCGTCAATACTTCAGGGCTGCGTTAACGCGACCGTTGATGAAATGACTTTTCTTGAGCCCACCGAAGGTATTGGTGACGCATCAGTAGTTATTATGGGACGCCGACATGCTCCCGACTATGAGACCGAATTCGATTTTATTGAGTGCATCGGTGACCATATTCGTCGGGGCGATAACTCGATTTCCGTATTACATGAACTTGAGTTTATTAACATGATGTACCCGTGGTTCGAACCGCGCACTGCGCCGCTACGAACCGATGACATTGACAAGCTTCTTGCTCAGCAACGGGTCGCCGATCGTTTTGAGGCGCTAAAGCTTGAGTACATGATTTGGATAGACGGCTCTACGGTCGAAACCAATAGCTCAGGGTCAATGACCTGCGGGGTAGGTCCCGGGGGGGCGGGCTGTTTCGGTTTTGGCACCTGGGGCAATTCCTCTGACTACGAGGCGACAATTTGGGATTTCACCGACGCAATTGAGGTGGGTCGCATCAGCGCCAACACCAGCGGTCAAAGCTACATGCCCGCCGTTGTAGTCCCCATCCCCATTATTGCGCCGGTTCAGGGCACCGCCTGTGACAGCCTGGGTGACCAACTGCTCAAATATTTGTCCGCCAAAATGTAAGACAACCTTATGAAATACCTAACACCCCTTTTACTACTTTTGATGATGACCGCCTGTGGCAGCACCGGTGGATCTTCCTCTACCGTGACGGTTGGGGGCAGGCAAGTTGAAGTGCCTACAGTCACGGTCGATGAGCATCAGCGCCTCATCGACACCATTGGCATTTATGACGACCCTGAGACGGCGGCGTACATTAATGCCATTGGACAGCGCCTTGTCGCAAACTCTTCCCGACCCAACGATACTTTTACATTTACCCTACTCGACTCACCCGACATAAACGCCTTTGCCCTGCCAGGCGGATTTATTTATGTCAATCGCGGCTTGCTAGCCTACCTTGAAACAGAAGCCGAGCTCGCGGGTGTTATTGCCCATGAGATAGGCCACATCACAGAAAACCACCACAGCCGACGTTCGACCCAGCAAACAACAACCACTGTTCTGGCCACCACCGCCTATATTCTGACCGGCAGCGGTGACCTTTATGACGCCGCACAAATGTACGGGGCCGAAGTTGTCAGCGGCTTTGGTCGGGATATGGAGCTAGAGGCCGACGCTGCGGGCGCTGAGTTCATGCATCGCTCTGGCTATGATGCCGACGCTTTGTTATCAGTTATTGGTGTTTTGAAAGACCAGGAGATGTATCGACGCGTTCAGGCCAAAGCCTCCGGCAAACCTACGGGTACTTACCACGGTTTGTATGCAAGCCACCCCAGAAATGACCTGCGTCTACAGACAGTCATTAAGACGGCCAACACCCTTGACCTTGATGACCAGCCGGAAAACCCTGAGGCACCCGGTGTGTTTCGAAATCGCGTTGAGGGACTTGTCTTTGGAGCCAGCGCTCAGTCTCAAGCCGAACCGAACCGGTTTTATCACAACAAACTAGATTTCACCTTCCGCTACCCTGAGGGCTGGTCGGTAACTCAGGGCTCAAGAGACGTCACCGTTAGTTCAAAAGACGGTAGTGGCACAATGGCGATCACTCTCTCGCGGGTAGATGCGGGGGTGACACCCGTTGATTATTTAGCCAGTACAGCATCGGGTGAATTGAGCGATCAACGTAAACTTGAGCAATTTGGCCTCGAAGGCGGCACGGCTCAGGCAACAGCCGGGGCCAGCACAAAGCGCTTGGCCGTACTTGATCACAACTATCGCTTTCTTTTTGAGGGTACTGGCAACGACGCAGATGCTCTGGCCATTATTGAGAGTTTTCGGCCCTTGGTGCCCAAAGAAAAAGCGAAAGGCCCCAGCCGGACACTGCATTACGTTCAGGTGCCACGGGGCGCTACGCTCAAGAGCCTCGCATCCGGCGCCCGCGTCCCTGATGCCGAGGATCAGCTGCGACTGATCAACGGCTATTACCCCGTGGGCGAACCCCGCATTGGCGACTGGATTAAAACAATTCGCTGAGCGAGACTCTAAATACTGCCTAAGATTTAGAGTACGCCATGCAAGTTTTAATACGCCCAG
>JAQWYY010000187.1 GCA_029253705.1 Luminiphilus sp.
AGTGCGTCTTGCTCTTTTCCTGAAACCCATAGCACCTCACCAAGATGAGCGGCCACCTCAGCGTCAGGGAAACGCGCGTAAGCCTCTTTCAGTAAATCAGCGGCTTGAAGAAAGCGCCCCAATTTGAAGTAAACCCAGCCTAGGCTGTCTAAAATAGCGGGCTCACCGGGAGACAACTGGAGCGCCTTTTCGATTAAATCAGCGGCCTCTTCATAGCGGTTGGTGTGCACGGTTAGCGTATAGCCCAGTGCGTTGAGTGTTGTGGCGTTGTTCGGCTTAAATACCAAAATAGCGCGCAGATCATTTTCCATACCCGCAATATCGCCTAGCACTTCAAAGGTCATGGCTCGGCCGTAAAGCAGTGAAACAGATTCGGGAAACAGATTTAGAGCCTCTGTGTAAACTTCAATCGCAAGTTCTTTCTCGTCGATTTCACCGAGAAGTTCGGCTTCTAGGCCATAAAGTTGTTCGGCTTGTCCAGGATGATTTGCACGCGTCCGTCTAAAGCCTTCCTGAAAATCCTCAGTGTCGCCAGCGTTAAGGCGCAGCCCTGCCCCGCGGCGGGTTGCATCAAAAAACTCTC
Source organism: Luminiphilus sp. (assembly GCA_029253705.1). Lineage (GTDB taxonomy): Bacteria > Pseudomonadota > Gammaproteobacteria > Pseudomonadales > Halieaceae > Luminiphilus. The sequence goes on from JAQWYY010000187.1 coordinate 584, forward strand.
TGCCGGGACCCACTTGATCGTAAGAATTTATGGCGTCAGCCTCTTCGCCGCGATCTTCGTAAACTCGGCCCAAGTAATAATAGGCTTCGTCTGGGCGCTGCCCGAGATCGACCAGAGCTTCTAGATTCGCAATTGCCGCGTCCAACTGCTTTGCTTCAATTTCTATCAGCGCCAGAGAAAATAAGTAATCACCATTTCTGGGTGAGAGCATTAACAGTGCTGAAAATTGCTCGCGAGCCTCATCGTATCGCTCGGTACTCGCCAGTAAGCGCGCGAACTGCAAGCGCATAGCCTCGTCATCGGGAACACGCTTCAATGCGGCGCGAATCCGCTTGAAGGGTTTTTTTGCGTCTTGATCCAGCTTAATTTGTGTCCATAGCAACAGTGCCCGTTCTTCGTTGGGACTTGCCATCAAAACCGGATCAAGTGTTTCCAGCGCCTTATCAGGTTCACTTCGTGCTCGGTATAAATAGGCTAGCGCAATGGCGATGTCCTGGTCATCGGGCCAGTCAGCAGCGAGGGCCTCAATGGCTTCTGCGGTGGTTCTTTGCCGAGTAGGGTCTAATTTGTCCCACGACACCATTAGAGCTGGAGCGTTGATTCGCGCGCCGCGCTCCTTGGCTGTCCTTGCAAATGTCAGGGCGCGCTCAGGCTGTCCTGCGCGTATCAGCAAGCCCATCGCCGTTACGGCCGCAGCGCCGTCATTGCTGTCTTGATTGGTGAGTCTCATCGAAAGCACAAGGGCGTGACGGTCGTTTTTTTTAAATTCTGCCAGTCTCAGTGCTCGACGGGTCAATTCGGGATCCTGAAGTTGCATGGCCTGACGCGTCAATATTTCGAGAGCTTCGTCGAGGCGGCGTTGGCGGAGGAGAAACTCGGCCTGCAGCAGCGGGTAGAGGCTAGTTGCTGGAATCGGCGTTTCAGGGGGGGGCTCGAGTTTAGCGACTTCGTCTGCCTTGGCTGATGCCGATTCATCTGTTGGCGCTTCCGCCGCCGGGGCAGGGGCTGTCGCTGTTGCCGGTGCGGTCGATTGGCAGGCAGTGAGGGCCATGAGGATGGCAAGCTGCATCGCAAAAATGTAAATTTTATTCATCATGGGCCAATGATGACACAGCCGAGAGATCAAACCCATTAACAAGGCATCTTTATGAGCGGCAGAGTCCACGTATTCTGCTATTATAACGCCCCCAAATGAGAAAACTTTGCGCTCTGTGTTTCAAGAACTTATAGCGGTTGGCATTAATCACGACTCAGCGACTCTCGATATAAGAGAGCGGGTTGCCTTTGCCCCTGAAAGCATAGCAACGGCTTTAGGCAGCGCTCTCGCTACTGCACCGATTACTGAGGTGGTCATTCTCTCCACGTGTAACAGAACTGAAATCTATGGCGTGGTCCCCACCTCCGGTGACCCACTTAGTGCCAGCGAAGCTCTAGTGAG
>JAQWYY010000020.1 GCA_029253705.1 Luminiphilus sp.
CAGAAAATCACCACCGCCGTTGCTGTCGCCAGCGGCATTTTAGTGAGTCAATCAGCACTCTCACAAGGTATGTTAGAGGAGGTGGTGGTTACAGCTCAAAAACGCGAGCAAGGCCTTCAAGATGTTGGAATTGCCGTATCGGCATTTACCGGCGACCAGCTTCGAGCGTTTAACGCCACCACCAGCTTTGATATCGCGGCCTACACTCCGGGTGTCCACATCAGTGGCAACTTGGCAGGACAAAATACCCAGTACACAATCCGTGGCGTTACTCAAAACGATTTCAACGATATTATCGAATCGCCCAACGCCGCATATTTGGATGAGGGCTACATTGCTATCGCGCAAGCGCAAACCTTTACATTGCTAGACCTCGACCGTGTAGAAATACTCAAAGGTCCGCAAGGCACACTTTTCGGAAGAAACGCCACGGGTGGTGTTATCTCATTTTTCTCCAAGAAACCCAGTTTTGAAGAATTTGAGGGTTTTATACAAGCAGACTATGGCCAGTTTGATGTACCAAATAACGCCAACCAATATGCGGTTGAAGGAGCATTTGGTGGGCCGATAAGCGACACCGTAGCTTTCCGAGTCGCAGGACGTTATTCAAAGCAGGACCCCTACTTACAAAACCTCTACCCCAGCCAAGTGCCTGAGTTCAACGTCTTTGGTGCCCCACCTTTTGCTATCGGAAATCCAGGGCAAGGTTCAGGAGCGGATTTAGGAGATGACGATACGGTCGTTGGTAGGTTCACTTTGGCCTTCAGACCTAATGATGATTTGGATATCACAGTATCAGCTAACTACGCGAAGTCAGAACTTAGCACCGGTCCTTATCAGTCAGTGCCTACCATTGCTTTAGTGGAGAACGTCGATGGGCGGTCTGAGGTTTATAACGTCATAAACATGCCTGCCAATGAAACTCGATTATCTATCCTGACTGAAAACGGTGTTGATACAGGGTTGGACGGCGGTGGTGATGCCCTAGTTGACTCTCCCTTTGGTCCGGCAAACTGTGCTGCAGTAGGCTTGTGCGCGCGCCAAGGCGCCGGCACTGATTTCTTTGGATACCTCGATCCAGACGGAGATGACTTCACCTTTTCCAGTGATTTTGCGTTCGATGATCAGGGTGACACCGAAAACTCTGGCTTCAACGGTAAGATTGATTATGCCCTGTCAGAGTCTTTATCTTTTGTCTCTGTCACTGACTTCAAAGACTATGAGAAAAAGCTGTTCATCGACGTCGATGCAGCACCAGTAAACCAACTGGCCAACTACGGTTCCGTAGACGCAACATCTTTTACCCAAGAGCTCCGGCTAGTAGGCTCCACCGACCGCAGTGACTGGGTGGCTGGCTTGTACTACCTCAATATTGATAATGACTCCGCAAACGCTCTCAAAGCGCCACCCAATAGTATTTTCGGCGTTATAGCTTTACCTGCGGACGTTGTAACCATCGCTTCACTTGAAACAGATTCTTACTCTGTATTTGGGCAATATGAGTATCAAATTAGCGATCAGTTAACAGTAATCGCGGGAGCACGCTTAGTTCAAGAAGACAAAGACTTTACTGGCGCATGGGGCCTGGCTCCATCGGCGGGTAACGATCAAGTGACTACAGACACGGCACTGCTAATACCCAATGCCGCAGGTGCTGGAGACCCCTTCTTCTTCGAGGATGATTACTCCGAAACCTTCTGGACTGGAAAACTTCAACTGGATTACACGCCAAATGAAGATTTACTTGTGTATGCCGGCGTAAATAGAGGCGTGAAGGCCGGTGGCTTTAACGCAGCACTACTTGGTGCGTACTTAGGATCTGGAGGCAACGCTGGGGTTCCATACGACGAGGAGGTTTTGACATCTTACGAAGCAGGATTCAAAGCAACTCTTATGGGTGGAGCAGCCAGACTGAATGGTTCGGCGTACTACTATGATTACGCCGACTATCAGGCCTTTTTGTTCGTGGGCGTTGGTGGTGTGTCCATCAATCAAGATGCAGAGACCTTTGGTTTAGAGTTAGAACTTCAGGCGAGTCCTACTGACTCCCTAGACCTGATACTGAGCGCTTCATATGTCGATGCCAGCCTAGATGATCTTCCTTTGCGGAGCGGATCTCCACTACCAACAATCGATGTAGAGCCAACGTATACACCCGAGTTTCAAGCCTTCGCGATGGCCCGCTATTCCTTCCCCTTATTTAGGGGTGACGGGGCTGTACAGTTAGACGTCAGCTATTCCGATGAGTTTTATTATAATCTGCGCAACTTTGATGCGGATAAGTTTGACTCCTACGTCATGATGAACGGCATGATTAATTGGACTGCGCCAAATAGTGGATGGTCTGTATCTCTGCTACTCAACAACATTACCGATGAGCGAGCTGGTATTCAGGGATTTGACTTGGCTACGCTATGCGGCTGTAACGAGGTGTCTTACAGAGCGCCAAGAAATTACGGCATACAGGTAAGAAAGGAGTTTTAATGGCGGCCGGTCACAACCGGCGTGACGTGATCACCGGGGGCGCCACCGCCCTCGGTTTGTTTTTGATTGGTGGCAAACAGGTTTGGGCAACTCCCAGTGATGCAGTTGCTCAAAACTTTACGCCTCAAATACTCACCCTCCGTCAGAGCAAAGCCTTAGCGACGCTAGCCGAACACCTGGTTCCCGGGAGTGCTAAGGCGGGCATCAGTGCCTACATTGATACACAGCTCGCAGCGGGCCCAGATTCTCTTCTAATGGCCAAATATGTGGGCGTACCTGTTGAGCAGCAAAAGGATTTTTATTTGTCGGCGCTCAATGCCATCGTAAGCGCTATCAGCGATACAGCGGTTGAGGCCTTCGCCACTGCGATGGCATCTGACGCTGTTCCTCAATGGCAAGGTCCACCCGCAAGCTATGTGTTCTTTTTGCTCCGAGCCGATGCACTCGATGTCACCTACGGGTCAGAGGCTGGATTCGAAACCCTTGATATTCCCTATAGCGCCCACATTCGTCCGGAGACTACCTGGTGATACAAAACTCACCTGACACTGTGATTGTGGGCGCTGGCGCTGCAGGCTTACTGTTAGCCGCGAGACTCGCTGAAGCGGGTGAATCTGTGGTCGTTTTAGAGGCCGGGCCCCAGCGCTCAACGAAAGACTTGGTGAGCTCGCAAATTTGGGCACGCAAACTTAAATGGTCAGGCGCTGCCGTTGAAGAGTCTGGAACACACCCCGTAGGGCATGCCTTCAACGCCGGGGCAGGCACTGGCGGTTCTGCCGCCCATCATTATGGTGTATGGCTGCGTTTGCACCCCGAAGACTTTAGCGTACAAAGCGACCATAAGCGCAGCCTCGACTGGCCGCTGACTTATACAGACCTACAACCCTACTATGACCGTGTTCAGGACTCTGTCGGTCTTAGCGGTGACCATCAAACAGAAGTTTGGCGTCCACCCGGCACGCCCTATCCCATGCCACCGCTGCCCGTTTTTGCCCAAGGCCGCATTCTTGATCGAGGCTTTCAAGCAACCGGGCGGCGCACCTCACCCCTCCCCTTAGCCATTAATAGCGTGCCCCGTAATGGCCGAGCTCCCTGCCAGTTTGATGGCTGGTGCGATGCAGGGTGTCCAATCGGCGCCCTCGCCAACCCTCTGGTGACTTCATTGCCAAGAGCCCTCAGCGCAGGCACCGATATACGCTACGGGGCTCAGGCACTGCGTGTCCTTAGAGACTCCGAAAATGCCAAAAATATTCGTGCCCTGGAATACGTTCAGCACGGCGAGTACAAACAGCTCACTGCCAAGCGGTTCATCATCGCAGCGTTCACCGTGCAAACCAGTCGCCTGCTTCTAAACTCTAACAACGACAAGCAGGCAGCCCCCGGAAATCAATACGATCAACTGGGCCGGTACCTCACAACACACCCTGCCGGCACGATCTTTGGCCTGTTTGATGACGAAACCACACCCCATTTGGGCGTCTCAGGGGGGCAGCTACTCAGCCACGATGACTATGCCAACAAGGATCAGTCCGGCGGCTTTGGATCATCACAATGGCTCATTGCCAACGCCATTAAACCCCACGACTTATTAGGCTACGGTACTTCTAGGCCTGATATTACCGGTGCGGCACTGCGCCCATGGCTACAGCGAGCCGCAAAACATCTCGCCAACATGACGCTGGTTGTCGAAGACATTTCAAGTTCAGATAATCGCGTAACCCTGAGCGATAGCCTGGACGATGTCGGCATGCCAAAAGCTCATACCCACCACGACATCAATCCAGACGCCGCTGCGCGTTGGCAACAAAGAGTTGAGGAAGGCGAGGAAATTTTCCGTGCTGCCGGCGCCACTGAAGTTTGGCATGGGCCTCGGGTTGCCATGCACATTATGGGCGGCACTGTAATGGGGAGTGATGAGACAAAATCGGTGACCGACGAATTTGGCCGCGTCCACGATACCGATAATCTTTATGTTTCGGGCCCCAGTCTGTTTCCCAGCAGCGGCGCCGTTAATCCAACTTTTACCCTCAGCGCATTAGCAGAGCGCCAAGCCGACCATTTATTGGGTGTGCCTTTAGCGACCGCCCCCACCCCCTAACACCGCCGCTCACCGACAATATTTTAAGCTTAAAGTATTCTGGGGTTTTTGGTAGACTCCTAGGGAACGCTGGCGTCTGCCTATACACTCGGCGAAACGGCACCCTTACCAGAACCCGCATTAACAAGAGGCTATACGATGGGAACAGCAGTCACTTACGAGCGCCAAGGCCAAACTGGTGTAATCCGCGTTAATAACCCCCCCGTCAACGCACTGTCCCACGCGGTCAGGTCCGGGATTATGGATGCGCTCGCTACGGCCGCTGACGATGCGTCGCTGGCGGTGGTGCTAGCGTGTGATGGCCGTACTTTCATTGCCGGAGCCGATATCACCGAATTCGGTAAACCGCCCCAAGCACCGTCGTTGCCCGATCTTTTACTTGCACTCGATAACCATCCCAAGCTAACGATTGCCGCCATTCATGGAACCGCGCTAGGTGGTGGCTTTGAAGTCGCGCTGACCTGCAACTATCGGATCGCTTTAGCCACGGCTAAAGTGGGGTTACCTGAGGTTAAATTAGGCCTGCTTCCTGGCGCAGGGGGTACCCAACGTACTCCGCGCCTTGCCGGCCTACCTGCCGCTGTTGATCTCATTACGTCGGGCAACCCCATAGCCGCCGAGAACGCCTTGACGCTTCATTTAGTAGACAAAGTGGTTGGCGAAAATCTTGTCGATGCTGCCGTTGCTTACGGCTCCGAGCTTGTCGAGCAAGGAGCGCAGAAGAGGCAGGCAAGCAGCCTACCCCTATCCCTGACGACAGAAGATGAAAAACTTATCGCGAGTGTGGGCGCTAAGCTTTTGAAAAAAACCCGCGGCGAACGCGCGCCGCAACGCATTCTAGAATGCTTGCTGGCCGCAGCCACCCAGCCCTTTGAGGCGGGTTTAAAACGCGAGCGCGAAGAGTTTATGGCCTGCCTTGCAGATCCACAATCTGCCGCTTTGAGGCATATGTTCTTTGCAGAGCGCGCTGCTGGAAAAATCGACAGCCTGCCTAAAGATACTAAAGCCCTAGATATTGCCAGCGTGGGCATTATTGGCGCAGGCACCATGGGAGGTGGCATTGCGATGTGCTTTGCACAGGCAGGTATCAAAGTCACTCTCGTCGATATGACAGACGAGGCCGTTAAGCTGGGCCTGGAAAAAATTGCTAAAAACTATGCCATTAGCGTCAGAAGGGGGCGACTTACAGCAGGTCAAACCGACGCGATTATGGCGAACATGACAACCTCGTCTAACTTTAACGACCTCGCTCATGTCGACATGGTCATCGAAGCGGTCTTTGAGAACCTCGAAGTTAAAAAGGAAGTGTTCGCGAAATTGGATGTTATTTGTAAGCCCGGCGCTGTCCTGGCCAGTAACACCTCATATCAAAGTATCGATGCCATAGCCGCTGCTACAACGCGTCCCGAGTCAGTTTTGGGTATGCATTTTTTCAGCCCAGCCAATGTCATGAAGTTGCTCGAAGTCGTTAAAGGGGCCGCCAGCAGCGATACTGTGATTGCAACCGCGATGGCTGTTGGCAAAAAAATTGGCAAGGTGTCGGTGTTATCCGGCATGTGCTACGGCTTTATAGGTAATCGTATGCTGCGACACTACGGTCGAGAAGCTTCGCTTTGCCTCATAGAGGGAAGCACTCCTTCTCAGATAGACAGCGCTATGGAGTCTTGGGGAATGGCCATGGGCCCTCTCGCCGTTAGCGATCTCGCCGGGCTAGATATCGGCTATAAAGCTAGAGAGCAACTCTCTGCTGAGCAAAAGGGTGATCCAGCCAGTTATAGGGTGGCAGATCGCTTGGTAGAAGCTGGCCGGCTTGGACAAAAGTCTGGAGCAGGCTATTACCAGTATGATCCCGAGACTCGTCAGCGACAGGAAGACCCTGCCGTCATGGCCATCGTCACTGAAGCGCGCCGGGAGCTGGGGATCACACCCCGCCAATTTGACGATGAAGAAATTGTTAATCGCTTGACCCTTGCCCTAGCCAATGAGGGGGCGAAGGTTTTGCAGGAGGGGATTGCACAACGCGCCAGTGATATTGATGTTGTTTACTGCTACGGCTATGGCTTCCCCCGATTCAAAGGCGGTCCCATGCACACCATTGAATCCATGGGTCTTGATAAAGCCGTTACGCTGATTAACGAATTCCGTGATCAACTCAACCCTGAGCATTGGCAGACCGCCCCATTGCTAAGAAATCTGGTAGCCAATGGCGGGCAACTCGCTGATTACCACCGTGATTAAAACGTTGCCCGAAAGCCCCAGGGAGGTGGTGGCTTTGAGTGCCCGCCGCTTTCCCAACCATGATGCTCTGCATATTCCACTGAGCGCATGTAAGCACTACTCGTCGCAAGAAATCACGCTCTCTTACGACGAATTAGAGCGCGCTATCTCTCAGGCTACCGAGCTCTGGAGGCAAACGGGGGTGACGGGGCGCGTTGCCTTGATATTGGAAAACCGGCCTGAATTTTTTATCCACTGGCTGGCACTCAACGCTCTGGGAATCTCGGTCATTCCTATAAATCACGAAATGCCTGATGCTGAGATTCCCTATTATCTCGAGCACGGCGAAGCCATTGCAGTACTCACCTTGGAATCGCATCGCACGCGACTCGTTAACGTTGTGGACGCTCTTACAACAGCCATCCCCGTGATTACCCAAGAACAAATTGGTGCGCTTGACCTCGGTGACGTTGCGGCCATGCCCGACTCTCAGGCCGGTCGAAATCGCGAGTGCGCTCTGCTGTATACGTCAGGAAGTACAGGCACACCTAAAGGGTGCCTACTGAACAACGATTACTTTATTCAGCAGGGTATTTGGTATCAAAATCTTGGTGGCCACATTGCGTTGCGCGAAGGTTGCGAGCGGCTGCTCACACCCCTGCCGTTAAGCCATATGAACGCCATGTCGGTTTCAACCCTGGCCATGTTTATGACCGGCGGCTGCCTGATTCAGCTAGATCGCTTTCACCCTGGAACATGGTGGCAGAGCCTGCGCGAGTCAAAGGCTACCGCCCTCCACTATCTGGGTGTACTACCGGCCATACTATTGGCATTACCGGAAGATACTCAGGACGACTTTTCGACACAAATTCGCTTTGGTTTCGGGGCCGGTGTGAATCCGGCACACCATGAACGCTTTGAGAAACGGTTTGGATTTCCATTAGTCGAAGCCTGGGCTATGACCGAGTGCGGTGCCGGAGGCGCCATCATTGCTAGTGAGGATCCTCGCCATGTCGGCCATTGCTGTTTTGGTAAACCCCTGCCCGCCGTTGAATGGCAGCTCGTTGACGAACACAAGCAACCCGTTGCCACCGGAGAGCCCGGAGAGCTGCGCGTACGCGCACGGGGAACTGATGCTCAAAAAGGCTATTTCTCTGGCTATCTAAAAAACTCTGAGGCCACTGCCGAAATTTGGGCAGATGGCTGGCTCAACACCGGTGATGTTGTTGTAGAACTGGAAGACGGTAATCTCGCATTTGTCGATCGTCGGAAAAATATCATCCGGCGCTCGGGTGAAAACATTTCTGCACTGGAGATTGAGGCAGCTCTGGGTGACCACCCGGCGATTAAATCTGCCATCGCTACCGCTGTCCCAGACGAAATGCGCGGAGACGAGGTTGCCCTGTGCGTCATCCTCAACAATTCTGTCGACAGCAGCCTCGAGACGGCCCAGTCCATACAAAAAATCGCCCTAGAAAAGCTTGTGTATTTTAAGGCTCCAGGCTGGATACTATTTGCAGAGGCTCTACCCGTCACGGCCGCCAATAAACCCAAGCGCGCCGACATAAAACAATTCGCCAAAACACGCGTAGCCAATAGTGATGCCTATGACCTTCGCGCTTACAAGACTCGGAAGAAATTGGCATGAAGGACTATAGCGGTGTGGTCTTAACAGCCCCCATCAGTCTGGGGTACGCGCGACAAAGTCCTCACGGGGCGGCTTGGTTTGTCGGCTCGGTTTTGCGGGAAATGATCCGTGCTGCCGGCATTAACAAGGTCGATATTGATGGGTTTTCTGTCTCGAGCTTTTCTCTGGGCATCGATTCTGCGGTCGCCCTCACACAGCATTTTGGCCTGTGTGTTCGCTGGTTGGAGCAAGCCAATGTCGGGGGCGTCTCAGGCATATTAGCCATGCGACGGGCCGCCAGAGCCGTTCAGTGTGGCGAGGCAGAGATTGTTGCCTGCATCGGGGGCGATGGCGCCGCACATCGATCTTTTGAACATACCGCCGCTCACTTTTCTAACTGGAGCACCGACGCGGCATTCCCTTATGGCGCCGCGGGTCCCAATGGTCCCTTTAGCCTCATCACCGCCCATTATATGGAGCGCTACCAGGCCCAACGGGAAGACTTTGCCCGGATCTGTCTTGACCAACGCTACAACGCCAATCATTTTCCTGGCGCACTGCTGGGCCATAAAACGCTATCCCTGTCGGACTACCTCAACGCTAGAGCCATTGCTGGCCCCCTGCATCTCTTTGATTGCGTGATGCCCTGTGCGGGGGGTGAAGGCTTTTTAGTCATGAGCGAAGAGCGCGCGCGGCAACTAAAACTCCCCGCCGTAAAAATTCTCGCCGCCGATGAATGCCACAATGCGCACGCCGACGATCCGATACAAGATCGAGGGGGTTGGACGCGCTACATTCACGACCTCTACAACCGCGCCGCCGTGGGGCCCGAGGAGGTCGATTTCTTGCAGACCTACGACGACTATCCGGTTATCAGTATGTTGCAAATGGAGGATTTGGGATTTTGTAGCAAAGGGAATGCCCCCGAGTTCGTGGGGAGAACCGATATGCGCTTTGACCAGTCAGGACCGGGAATGCATAAACTGCCCCACAATACTTCGGGTGGCCAACTGTCCTGCGGACAAGCCGGTGCTGCCGCCGGATTTTTAGGGGTAACTGAGTCACTCCGGCAACTCACGGGTCAGTCTCAAAAGAATCAAGTCCCTAATGCACGGGTTGGCCTTGTGAGTGGTTATGGCATGGTAAATTATGACCGTGGCGTCTGCACTGCAGCAGCTATGCTGCAAGGAGTTGACCGTTGAATATCAAAGATAAGATGCGCGCACGACTCAAACTCAGTCGCCCTTCGCTACGTGCAGAAGCGCGACCGCCCGGACAACGCTCCGTCTGTGGCAGCCAGTTTTCCGCTGCGAATCTTCCCGGTGCTCTGCAACTACAACACTGCACTGACTGTGGCCATATCCAGTATCCTCCAGCAGAGCTGTGCGGAGCGTGTCTGGGCCATACTTTGATTTACCGTAATACAGCCTGTGAGGGCACGCTGCTCGCACAATCGCAACTTCACCATAGCCTCTGGGAGTACTTCAAGCGACGCATTTCAGAAGCCCCTTGGCCGGTGGCTACGGTACGGCTCAATGCGGGCCCCGTGGTTATTGCTCATCTTGTTGGCCGTGATTTCAATGCAGGGGACGCCGTGCAGGTATTCTCCCATTCAGACGCATCGCGTTCTGTCGTACTGTTGGCAGTGTCGGCTTCAGCAAACATCGAGACACCCCAATTGCGCCAAGACATTGTCGCCGCAATAGGACTCGATCAACCCGCAGAGCGCCAACACGGCATCTGAAGAAACCCATAGGCAGCCGGGAGAATAATTCACTATGGCCCATGACAGCTTTATTGTAACTGGCGGCAGTACCGGTATAGGCGCTGCTATTTGCTCGCGTTTACTGGAGCGGGGGTATCGTGTGATCAACCTCTCTCGCCGACCTCTCAACCTCGCCAATAGCCGACTGGAAAATATGACATTGGACCTCAGCGATCGGGCTGCGGTTAAAGAAGTAGCGCAAGAAATTGCACAGCGTCACAACATCACCGGCCTCATTCACAATGCAGGTCTTATTCGTGCGAATCTCATTGAGGACGTCAATCTTGAGGACTTTGACTACCTCAGTGAAGTGCATATCGGGGCGGCCATCACCCTTGCCCAAGCCGTAATACCCGGCATGAAAGCCCAGGCTTTTGGTCGTATCGTTTTAATTACCTCCAGAGCGGCTCTCGGTCTGGCAACGCGCACCAGTTATAGTGCGACCAAATCGGGAATGATGGGCATGGCCCGAACTTGGGCCCTGGAACTAGGCCCCTACGGCATCACCGTGAATACCGTCGCACCAGGCCCCATTCAGGATACTGAGATGTTTGAGGCCGTTGTGCCTGCAGACAGCGAAAAGCTGGTAGATATGGCTGCTAGCATTCCAGTAAAACGTTTAGGCCGATCAATCGATGTCGCCCATGCCGTAGACTTTTTAGCCGATGAAGCATCCGGCTTTATTACTGGGCAAACACTGATGGTCTGTGGCGGGGCCAGTCTTGGCTCTTTGGCTCTTTAGGGGAGTTCAGTATGCAGCAGATTCCTGATCGCAACTTTGATGCACTGGTCACGCCCACCAAACTGCACTGCAGCCTATACACCGACCCGGAAATTTTTGAACTGGAAATGAGCCGAATCTGGGGACAAGCCTGGATTTTTATTGGCCATGAATCCCAGGTGCCGAAGGCTGGCGACTACTTTACTACTCACATTAACCACCAAATACCGGTAGTAATGATTCGGGGTAAAGACAATGTCGTGCGTGTTTTACACAATCGCTGCGGCCACAAGGGGGCCAAAGTTGTCGAGAAACGGGCTGGCAATGTCCGCGGGGCATTACGTTGTGCCTATCACGGCTGGAGCTATCGATTTGATGGTTCACTCCTGAAAGTACCCAATGAGCAAGGGTATACAGACACCGGCTTCGATGCCGCAGACCCTTGCTACAGCATGCAGCCCCTGGCTCAAGTTGCCAGTTATCGGGGCTTTGTCTTCGCCACGCTGTCCAACACAATCGTAGATCTCGTGAGTTGGATGGGTGGAGCGATAGCATGCTTCGATAATTTATGTGATCGCGCACCCGAGGGTGAGGTGGAAGTCGCCGGCGGTGTCTTGCGCTACGAGCATGACTGCAACTGGAAGTTTATCCTTGAAAATCTCAATGACACCATGCACCCCATGGTAGTCCATGAGTCGTTAGTTAAAGCCGCTGAGTCCTACATCGCCACCCTGCCCCCAGAGGCCGCAGAGCAGCGACGGGAGGCTGAAATTATTCCCCCCTTCGGGGCAAGCTATGAAAATTTTGAGAACAGTGGCATTACAGGGTTTGACTATGGTCATCACTACGACGGCGGTAAAACGAGCATACATGCCGACTATTCGGTAGACCCCGATTATCACGCCGCCATGGTGTCCGCTTACGGTGAGACCAGAACTCGAGAAATCTACGCCTTTAATACCCACAACGTACTCTACTACCCGTCGCTAACCATTAAGTGTGCGGTACAGAATATTCGCGTTATTCGCCCAATCAGCGTTGATCGCTTTGTTGTTGAAAGCTGGTCATTTCGTTTAAAAGGCGCTCCCGATTCGATGCTAGAGCGAACGGTGCTGTACAGCCGCCTGATCAATTCGGCCATGGGCATGGTAGGTCCTGATGATTTGGAGGTTTATAGACGAGCACAAAAAGGGCTGCAATCTCCAGCCAACGAATGGGTTGAATTTCATCGACAGTATGGCAAGGACCAAGTATTCGCTGATCGAATCGAAGGTGGTGGCACATCAGATCTAGACATGCGTACACAGTATCGAGCCTGGAAAGGCTACATGGAGCAAAGCCAACAGCGAGGAGCAAACAATGACTGACCTCGCTACCATAGAGGCCTTTCTCTACCGAGAGGCAAGCTTTCTAGATCGCCCCGACTTGGATAGCTGGATTGAGCTCTACACCGATGATGCCTATTACTGGATTCCCGCGACAGAAGATCAGGTCGACCCTATCAATCATGTCTCTCATATCTATGATGACCGGGTGATGATGGAGATTCGAAGACGCAACTTTATTCACCCTCGGGCAGCCTCCAAAGACAGCCCGACAAGATGCTCTCATCTCATAGGAAATATTCGAGTCATAGAAGAATCGACTGAGGGCTCGCTCATTATAGAGTCGAACCAGCATGTTGTGGTGTGGTATCAAGACGAGCAGCGGTTATATGCTTTCACCGCGCAGCATGCGCTAAGTCCTGACAATGGTAGCTTCAAGATAAAAAGCAAGCGGGTAGATTTGATCAACCCGGAAGCTGCCCAAAAATCCCTGGTCATTTATTTGTAAAAAAGCCCAGTCAGCATAACGAGAGCTTGGTAATCCAGCTCGGATATTTTAAACTTAAAATATAGCGAACGAACCTTCGGAGTTCACGATGGCAGTGAAAACTAATTGGACCCAACTCAACTGGGAAGACCCCTTTGAACTGGACAGCCAGCTTAATGACGAGCAGCGCATGGTTCGAGATAGCGCTAGGCAATATGCCCAAGAACGGTTGTTGCCGCGAGTAAAAGACGCCTTCAGAAACGAGAGTACCGATCCCAATATTTTTAGAGAAATGGGCGAGATGGGGCTTCTAGGCTCTACCATCGACGGCTACGGCTGCCCTGGGGTAGATTATGTGTGTTACGGCCTCGTGGCGCGTGAAGTAGAACGCGTCGAC
>JAQWYY010000213.1 GCA_029253705.1 Luminiphilus sp.
GAGACTTTTTTTAGCCCAAGGTAGCGCCCATCAGGTGATATTTGAATGTTGCTGATGGCGGCCCGGCGAGCCCATTGATCTATGGGGTAAGGAGTCGCTGTTGCCCAGTTGGACGAAAGGAGGGTAAGTGCGAGGATGGCAGTAAGAACACGAAGCATTGTGGTGTCCTGTTTCAATAGTGGAGTGAAATGCGAAGGCGCGCTTTCACGCGCCTCCAGCTACAGTTACAGGCTTAACCTCTGTGGGCCTTAGCTTCCGCCCATGCGATAAACGACGTCAAAGAATATGGTTCGACCTTGCAAGTCATAACCGTAGCCAATGGGCGTATTGGAGTAAGAGGCAACCTCGCTGCCGTCCACGGTGGGCGGCTCCTTGTTAAAAACGTTGCGAACTCCCGCGCCGATGGTCCACGAGTCAGCATCATAGAACAGTGATGTGCTGTGAAGCAGGTAGCTGCCAGCTTCGGCAAAATCTCGGCAAAGCACATCGTTGGGCGGTCCAAAACAAGTATCAGACGAGCCAGCCACTGAATCGAAGGGGTCAACGCTTTCAGGGTCTTGGCCAACACTGTCGAGGTAGCGTGTTTCCCAAGTTGCTGTCCAGCGGTCCCAGGTAAAGCGTAATGCGAGCTGGGCCTGCCATTCAGGGAAGCCCCATTCACCTTGGTAGGTTTCTCTATCCACGCTGTCATCAGGGTTTACAAACTCTAGTGATCGCTCGAGCAGCTTGCTCGCGGTTAAGCTAGCTCTGAAATCGATGGGTACGCCCACATTGAAGGTGTCTCCAAAGAAGAGATTGTAGTCGATGCCCCGGGCAACTTCTTGGTCTCGGTTAATAAAACCCAAGTCCATTGAAGTGATTTGTGGGTTGGTAGGATCAGAGAAGTCTCTGGTGATTCTATTACAAAAGACACTAGCGCCGGTGCCAGCTTCATCGCCATAGCAATCATCAATGATGAAGCCCGTAGAAGGTTCAATCACTGTGTTGGTGATGTCAATTTCGTAGTAGGTCATGCCCATTGAAAAATCAAACTTGTTGCTAAAGTCCTGCTCAAAAGCGAACCCGACGGTCCAGGACTCAGATTCTTCAGGATCCAGCTCGAGGGAGCCGCCTTGAGAGACTTCGACGCTAAAGGTATTAAAGCCGCCGTTGTCCGCAATCGTAGGATCCACGCCGGTGGCGACGCAGTTAGACAGAACTTGGGGATCGCGCTTGTCGTTTTCGGGAATATAGGCGCCTGTTAAATCGTCAAAAGCACCGTCAGGAATATAACAAGGGTCGCCAACATTGAGGAATCCAGTTGATCCCGCCAGAAACAACTCTCTGAGGTTGGGGGCACGGAAAGCGGTGCCCCAGGTGCCTCGAATTAAGAGGGGCTCTACGGGACGCCAGCCGATTTTGACGGACTCTGTCGTGTTGGTTCCGTAGTACTCGTCATCGGTGATTCGTCCAGAAAGGTTCACGCTGAGTTCTGTGGCGAGAGGCTTATTGGCAAGTAGAGGAATCTCCACTTCCGCAAAAACTTCGCTGACTTGACGGTCACCCTGTGCGCCTTTGTCGCTAAAGAACCCCCAGAAGAGGCCCTCGGCCGCCACGGCATCGGGGTTAGAGCTGATGTCGTCGAAACGGACCTCTGCACCTAAGCCTAAAGCAATTTCACCAGCGGGCAGCTCAAAGATGTCGCCAGT
>JAQWYY010000247.1 GCA_029253705.1 Luminiphilus sp.
ATTTATAAAGCCAACAAGAAGTTTCCGTTGCGGAGCCAGACAGTGAGAGAGCCGTTAGCATTACAAGCCTGGGTGGGTAAGCAGATAACAGCGGGTTTGGCTGTAAAGACTGCTGAAGCACCCATGCCGTCTCTGTCGGAACCGGAGTTTGCTTTCACCCTAATTGCGGGGGATGCCAGCCCCCGCAAATATTATCGAGTGACGTTACCAGCAATAGATGGCGCACCAACTCGCCGCCTTATGGCGGTCGACGCGCCCAGCTCGGAAAAAAACCCGGAATTTCTGCACATTCGTCAGCTCTTGGAAACTGGGGATATTCGAGTTCCGGCGTTGATCGCTGCCGATGTTGAGGCGGGCTTTCTTCTGCTCGAGGACCTTGGTGATGATGTGCTCTTACCCATTCTCAGCGATCACTCGGTTGGCGCCTGGTATGCCATGGCACTCAATACGCTCAATACGGTCGCGGCAATACCTATAGATACAGCGGGACTTAGTTACTACGATGCAGGAATGTTGCAGGCTGAATTAGATGTATTTCGTGATTGGTTTATCACCGAACTTTTGGCTCAAGCATGGACCCCCGAACTCGACCGCGCCTTTAAGCAGCTGTCTCAGTGCCTCATTGTGAGTGCCGCTGAGCAGCCTAAGGTGGTGGTGCATCGCGACTATCACAGTCGTAACCTCATGGTTTTACGCAATGGCGAGCTGGCGGTTATTGATTTTCAAGACGCCGTTATTGGCCCTATTACCTACGATCCAGTATCGCTGCTGAAAGACTGCTATATCAGTTGGCCGCGTCACCAACAATTGGCTTGGCTACTTCATCACAAGCAGCTCTTGGCACAAAAACACCGTCTAAGCGAGGTTGACGACAGAACATTTATCGTCTGGTTCGACCTAATGGGGCTTCAGCGCCACATTAAGGTCTTGGGTGTTTTCGCTCGGCTTTGCCTGCGTGATGGAAAACCTTCATACCTTGAAGATCTGCCCCTGGTGATTGCCTATGTCAGTCAGGTTTTGGTTATTTATGCGCCATTAGTAGATGCCATTGCAAAATTTAAGGAGCTATTTGATCGGCAAGTGCTGCCCGTTTGTAAGGCGCAAAGTTGGTATCGCGAGGTCAAACCCACGTGAAAGCCATGATTTTGGCAGCGGGGCTGGGCAAGCGAATGCTGCCCTTGACACAAAATACCCCTAAACCTTTGCTTAAGGTGGCGGGTAGGCCGCTGCTGGAACATCACATACTTAATTTAAAAGCCGCGGGCTTTACGGAGCTGGTGGTAAATGCAGCTTATCTTGCTCAACAAATCGTCGACTTTTGTGGTGATGGCCGCCGATGGGGGGTGAAAATTCATGTTTCCGTCGAGGCACAGCCGTTGGAGACCGCTGGCGGCATTGTTAAGGCAATGCCTTTTTTGGGAAATAAGCCATTTATTGTAGTAAATAGCGACATTTACTCGCATTTTCCCCTCAAAATTTTGCAAAAGTGTTCTCCTTCCATAGGGGGTGCTCACTTGGTGTTGGTGCCTAATCCTCCCCACAATACGGTCGGAGACTTCAGCTTGGTCGAGCAGCAAGTACAACCGCTTACTCAACCTTCATTAACCTTCAGCGGAATTGGCGCCTATCACATCGATTTTTTCTCGGGGCTAGCTCAGGGGAGGCGTCCACTTAAGCCACTATTAGATGCTGCCATCGCCAATCAGAGTGTTACCGGAGAGTTTTACGAGGGACCCTGGGCTGATATCGGCACGCCGCAACGGCTGCAAGCGTTGAATGAACGCCCCATGAATTGGGAAGCAGTGCGCTAAAACCTTTGGGGCCTCAGGCTTTGCGGCCAAATAGACGGCGCTGCCTTTACTGCCCAAATCTCTAAAAGCTCACTACTGTGGTGCGACAAGGGTTTTTGGGCCTGTCGCCCTAGTCCTTTGCTCGTAGGTACTAAATCGCTGCAAAAACAGGCGTTCCTGACTTTTTGTGATTGAGCTCGCATTCAGCATGATCGGTAAAATTTAGGGGGTTGCAGCGGTTTGACCCTACAAAAGCTTCAAGTAAACTAGCGTAGGAAAAATTAGGAAAGTAGCGAGTTAAGCACCGATTCCAGCGCAGGTAGCGTTTCGCCAAAAGCTATGCGGCATGGGAGTTGATCGGCACCGACGAAGGCGGCATTTGCAGAAAGCGCCATATCCTTAAGCCGCAAAATATCGCGGGTGCAGAAAATATAA
>JAQWYY010000035.1 GCA_029253705.1 Luminiphilus sp.
CACTACAGGGCACCACCGATCCAAGGGTGCCTCGCATCAGCGGCTTTCGCGCCAACCCCCCTAAACATCCCTCGAACAATTGATTCGAGGACGCAAAACCGAACGCCCCACACAGCACCCTCATGCATTAGGGAGTACTTTACTGTCAATTTGAGTCCAATCTGCCTCGCACTAAGCGCTCAGACGTCCCTTCTTTGCTGACATATCGTCCATTAACTGCATGAGTTCTGCCAAATTCAGGCTACCGAGATCGGCGCCATGACGCCCTCTTACCGCTACAGTACCCGAGGTCATTTCTTTGTCGCCAACCACCAACACTAACGGCACCTTTGCCAACTCGTGTTCACGAATTTTAAAGCCAATTTTTTCATTGCGAAGATCGGTGCCGACTCTGAAACCGGCGTCCTTGAGATCGGCCGCCACCTGCTGAGCGTAACCGCCCTGTTTATCAGTGATCGGCGCTACAATTGCCTGTTGAGGTGCAAGCCATAGCGGAAACTCGCCCTCATAGTGCTCTATGAGAATACCAATAAACCGTTCAAAGGATCCCAATACGGCGCGATGCAGCATGACGGGAACCTGTCGACTACCATCCTCCGCCACATACTGCGCATCAAGGCGGCCCGGCATTGAAAAATCAACCTGAATCGTACCCAGCTGCCAAACTCGACCGATACAGTCCTTAAGAGAGAATTCTATTTTCGGGCCGTAAAACGCGCCCTCGCCAGGAAGCGTCTCCCAATTGAGATTCTTGGCATCTAACGCCTCTGCGAGCGCAGCTTCAGCTCTGTCCCAGTCTGTCTCGGAACCCACCCGCTCGGCGGGGCGTGTCGATAACCGGTAGATGACCTCGGTAAAGCCAAAGTCGGCATACACCTCGTGCAGCATGTCAATAAAAGTGGCAACCTCAGACTGAATTTGCGCCTCCGTGCAAAAAATGTGCGCATCGTCTTGGGTAAACCCCCTTACCCGCATAATTCCGTGCAATGACCCCGAGGGCTCATTACGGTGGCAACTGCCAAACTCTGCCAGCCTCAGGGGCAGGTCTCGGTAGGACTTTAGGCCCTGATTGAACACCTGAACGTGGCAGGGGCAGTTCATAGGTTTAACTGCAAACTGTCGGTCATCTGCATCTAAGGTGAACATTCCTGACGCGAATTTATCGGCATGCCCTGATCGCTGCCACAGGGAAATATCGACAACTTGCGGTGTTTTTATCTCTTCATAATCAAAGCGCAGCTGCTGCTTGCGCATGTAACTTTCAATCACCTGGTATATCGTCCAGCCCGGAGGATGCCAAAACACCATACCCGGCGCTTCTTCCTGCGTATGAAAAAGATCGAGTTTCTTGGCGATTTTACGATGATCGCGTTTTTCCGCTTCAGCAATTCTAGTAAGGTACGCCTTCAGTTCTTTTTTGTTGCCCCAAGCGGTTCCATAAATACGCTGCAACATCTGGTTATTGGCATCACCACGCCAGTAGGCTCCCGCGACCTTGGTCAATCTGAACGCTTTTAATTTGCTGGTTGTTGGCACATGGGGACCACGACAAAGATCCATCCATTCACCCTGTTTATAAATTGAAATCTCTTCTCCCTCTGGAAGCTCTTCAATAATCTGAACTTTGAAGTGCTCTCCCATATTTCGAAAAAGATCAATCGCTTGATCCCTCGAGTACACAACCCGTTCCACGGAAAGGTCTGCACTCGCGAGCTCCTCCATGCGTTTCTCAATGCGCTCGAGGTCTTCAGGGGTAAAGTTGTGGCCGGTAGCAAAGTCGTAATAGAAGCCATTTTCAACAGTGGGGCCAATCGTGACCTGGGTACCGGGGAATAACTGCTGTACCGCTTGAGCTAATAAGTGCGCGGTGGAGTGTCGAATGATCTCAACCCCCGCTTCGTCGCGCTCAGTAATAATACTCAAGGCACTGTCTGACTCTATAACAAAGGAGGTATCTACCTCGCGCCCATCAACCACGCCGGCCAAAGCCGCCTTGGCCAGACCAGGCCCAATATCAAAAGCCACATCAGCTACAGAAACTGGCCGCTCAAAAGTTCGTTGGGATCCATCGGGAAGGTTGATAACAGGCATCTTGACGCTCCTTATAGTCAGTGGCGACCCCTACCAAGGGCCGCGTGCTCGGGGCTGCGATTTTAGCGCCAGACTGCCAACCTTTCACAGCCCACTATTGCCAAACTAAACAAAATGTCGCAGAAACTGAGACATTTATGGTAGGCCAATAATTTGCATGAGACAGTACTTACGCTTGCGTGGCGGTCGTCTTAAGCATAGTGCCTCTTAAAACTTCGTATGCCAATTATGTTCAATTATGCCAACCCCTTGAGCGCATCGAACTCCAATGCAAATATAGCCCGAGGTGGCAAGGGTTAAATAGGATGAAGCAGAGAGTCGCGCTGATAGAAGACGAGCTGGCATTAGCCGCGAGTTACCAGGATTTTTTGCAACGTGCAGGGTACAGCGTCACGATATATACGACGGCAGAAAGTGCAATAACGGGCATCGAAGACTGTCACCCCGACCTAATACTGTTGGACATTGGCCTGGGGCACGACCCAGAAGCGGGCTTTGAGCTTTGCCGGACACTTCGGGCCCGGGACGCCCTTGTACCTATCGTATTTTTAACCGCAAGAGATGAGGAGGTCGATGTCATCTCTGGTTTGCGGCTAGGCGCTGACGACTACCTCACTAAAGATATTTCGCGGTCACACCTTCTTGCTAGAATCAACGGGCTTTTACGAAGGGTAGTAGCTCTGAGAAACCCAGAAAATCGCGAGCAAGTTCTGAAAAGGGGAGAGCTAGAGCTGAACAGCGAGCGCCTGACGACAACTTGGGGGAAATCACAGATTGCCCTCACCTATACCGAATTTTGGATGCTGTATGTCATGGCGAAAAACCCCGGGCACATCAAAAGTAGAGAACAACTGATGGAAGCGGCCCGGGTCGTTTTAGATGACAGTACGGTTACCTCCCATATACGCCGAATTCGCCGAAAATTTGAAACGGTAGACGACACATTTGATCACCTTGAGACTGCTTATGGCCTAGGTTACCGCTGGCGGGGCGATGTATGAAACTACGTCACCAGCTTGCAATTTTATCTCTGACCTTTATCGCGATTCCTTGGGCAGGATGTGAGTTCCTCAAATCTAATGAGCAAACGTTAAGCCTACTGCAAGCCCAGTCGTTGAAAGCTACGGGTCGGGCTATCGCCCACGGACTTTACGGCGACAGCAGCTTACTTTACCCCGAACCCCAAAGGGTCAGTGCCCCATTTAACGATCGGTCACTGCAAATTCGCGCCCTCCCCTCAACCCCAATACTCGATGGCTACTTTGACGACTGGCCCGAAATTAACTGGCGACGATTCGGCACTGCGCGCCGCCCCCTCGATCTACGTCTGGGTAAGCGGGATGCACAGCTTTTGATTGCCGCAAACGTCGGCGATAACAGCAAAACCTACGATACGTCGTCCCCTTCAACCCAAGCCAGCGGTGACCGACTGGTCTTAGTTACTTGGCTAGGAAATCAACGACAAAGTTACGTTATCAGCACTGCTGCACCCGGCAAAGTTGGCGCTCGCCCCTTGAGCCGGCAATTGATATCGGCTCAGTCCAGCGCAATTGTGGGTTACTGGGCAGACACCAGCACTGGATACCAACTGGAATTAGCGCTACCACTGGCATTAACGGGTGAACGATTGGGTCTCTATTACCTAGATGCGGATGAGGGTGGTATCAGCATAAGAGGCAACGTGACTCCCCTCGACACCGATGCGCCACCTTGGCTTATCCATAGCACTGCCGAGTTAGATCAGTGGACAGATCGGTACAAAAATCGAGAAATTGGTGTGCAAATTTTAGATCGCTGGGGCTGGCCACTGGCGACAGTTGCAGCGGCAAAACAACCTCAACAGCCCACAGCCTTTTGGCTCACCCCATGGCTATACCGCCAGATACTTGGCACACCAGCCATACCCGCTGCTACGCCAAAGATATCCACAGGGCAAATTGTCAGCGCCAGCATAACCACGGCGCAGCGCGGACTTGAAGCGCATGAGACAGTTGCCACTGCGGAGGGGATGACTACCCGCTTCAGCGCACCGATTAAGGGTCCAGAGGGTGTTATTGGCATTGTGGTGACTGAGAGCACGAGGAATCACTATTTATCGGTCAGTGCTCCCGCATTCGAAGCCTTGCTAGTGGGTGGCACTGGCGCACTGATTTTGTGTTATTTCACGGTACTTATTTTTGCCATTGTGCTGAGCCAACGAATAAGCCGGCTGTCAAAGGCAACCCAAAATTTAAGCAGCACCGACACGGCGCTTCCTCTCGATCGATTTGACGACGAACTGACACAGCTGACCAACGCCTTTAATACCCAAATCAACAAGCAGCAAGAGCTACAGGCCTATCTTAAAGCCCTTCCCCAAAGCCTCGCCCACGAAATTAGAACACCCCTCGCCATTATCCGGTCAGCCATTACCTTGCTGACAGACGGTGAGCAATCGTTGCCTGAGCGTCAGCAAATCATAGCCAGAGCCGAGGACGGCATTGATCGCTTGACTCAACTGCTTGCCACGATGAATGAGGCCAACCAACTGGAGCAAATTTTGGGGCAGGAGCCCCTCAAAACAACCGACATGAGCGTCCTAGTTGAAGAACTCGCAGGGGCATACAACATCACGTTCCCAAAATGGACTTTCGCAGTACTCGCTGACGAAACACCTCTCGTTACCAATATATCCCCCGACCTTATTGCTCAGGCACTAGACAAGTTGGTAGCCAATGCCACGTCATTCGCCCAGCCGGGAACGACGATTGCCTTAAAGCTGGGCCGTCGGGGGCTTTGGTGGCGGTTAACCGTTATAAATCTCGGGCCGCCACTTCCCGCAGACACTGACAAGCTTTTTGCCCCAATGGTCTCACTGCGCGATCGGAATCAAAAAACTGAAGGCTCTCTCGGATTGGGCTTGTATGTTGTGAGCTTGGTAGCTCGCCACCACCAAGGTGAACCCTGGGCGCACAATCTAGAGGATGGCACGGGCGTAGAAGTGGGCTTCACCGGTTTATTGACCTAACGCGATCGAGCGCTCATCAAAACTCTTCCGCCATGGCCAGCCAAACAGGCACTTGTGCTTCGATGGTTGCAATTACCTCTTTGAAGGCCACCGCAGCCTCCTGAGGGTCCGATAACTTGGATGGATCTGTCAGCGGCCAGTGCATTTTTTTCGCATCACCCAACCACAGTGGACACGCTTCCCCAGCTGCGCTGTCACAAACGGTCACTACTAGGTTAGGTTGATTTTCCTCGGCCTGCTCCCACCCGGCACTTTGCAGGCCCTCTACCGAATACCCGTGCTGGCCTAACTGGTTGAGCGTCTCAGGATAAATAGCACCGGCAGGGTGGCTGCCCGCACTGCTCACTTTTAGGACGCCAGTGCCCATTGTTCTTGTTATGGCTTCGCATAAAATACTGCGGCATCGGTTGTGCGTGCAGACGAATAAAACATGAAACATGGCGTTAATCCTTTTCGCGCACAAAAAAAGACCGCTCCCTGAAGCGGCCCTATTTTTAATTCATGACAATCACTGCCAACACAACAACCTATCAGGCCAGGGTCGATGCGTGGCAGTAGCAGTCACTAGCGGCATTTACCCCAAACCCAGCGCATTAGTTGGTTGCCGAGCGCTGCATATTCTCCAAAACTTGGTCGATGGAAAAGCTGGCAGGCTTTTGTCTGGGAGGATACTCGACAAAGGTCGCCAGGAACTCGCCAACGTAGGTTTGGGCTGGCAACAGCAAGAACACATGCCGAAACCACCAGTCCTTGTAATGAATTGACTCGTGTTCGGCCTCTTCAAAAGGATCGGTGTATAAGTCGAAGATCTTGGGTACCCGCAACTGCACAAAGGGATCTGCCCACACATCGAAACTGTGGGCACGCTGCTCGGCGAAAACTGCCTTCCAGCGCTGGTAGCGCATGCCAACGAGGTTGCCGTCATCGCTGAAGTAGAAGAACTCAGAGCGAGGACTTTCGTCTGTCTCGCCCCCCCAATAGGGCAGCATGTTGTAGCCGTCGAGGTGCACTTTGGTATTACCTTCGCCAAAGGCACTGCCCTTACTAACTTGTTCCTTTAAGTCGGTGTCGCCCAGTGCCGCAGCAATGGTTGGAAACCAATCCATATGACTGATAATGCCGTTGGAGCGCGAGCCTGGCTCGATTAAGCCGGGCCACTTAACCAGCAGTGGTACGCGATATCCACCTTCCCAGTTGGTATTTTTCTCTCCCCTGAAAGGCGCTGTGCCTCCATCTGGCCAGGTAAATTTCTCGGCACCGTTGTCAGTGGTATACATCACTACCGTGTTGTCGGTAATGCCCAAATCATCGAGCTTATCGAGCATCTGGCCGATCATACCGTCGTGCTCCACCATCCCGTCAGGGAATACACCAAGCCCAGTCA
>JAQWYY010000019.1 GCA_029253705.1 Luminiphilus sp.
GCCTCTAACAACCTATTAGCAACGCGAGACGCCGCCTTTGGGTTTAATAATGCCAATCGTTGACGCATATCCGCGTCGAGAATAAAAGTTTCCGATAACTGCTGATAAACCCAGGGAGCGACCTGACCGGTCGTTGCTGACCAGCCCATGGTGTTCGTAACATGGGTTTCTATTGCACGTACTCCCTCATAACCATGATCAAGCATCGACTCGTACCACTTTGGGTTCAAAACTCGGGTGCGAGTCTCCAGCGCCACTTGCTCAGCCAATGTGCGGATTTTTTCGTTGCCGGTTGTGTGGTCTGCAATGTAAACAGGAACCGACTCACTGCCAGTGCGGCGTATTGCCCGACTGATACCACCAAGGGTGTCAAAGTAATGATCTACGGTAGTGACACCAATCTCTACGGAATCTAAATTTTGGTACGCAAGATCCACTTGAGAGAGCATCTCGGTCAGAAGCTCTGTATTTTGCGACACCGCACCATGCCGGCCATAGGCATGTCCCTTCCGCGCGGTAAAGGTCTCGGCCAACTCGTCCTCGTTTTCCCAGGCTCCGCTGTCAATAAGCATATTAACGTTGGACCCGTAAGTTCCTTCTGCGTTACTGAAAACACGTAATGCAGCGGTCTCTAGATCACAGTCGTGCTCTGCTTGATAAGCTAATGCATGAGCTCGAATAGCGTTTTGACTGACGGGCTCATCCGCCATAGCTGCCAGATAAGCCGCCTCGGCTAATAACCGAGTCTGCAAGGGTAGTAGATCGCGAAAAATTCCAGAGAGCGTCATAACAACGTCGATACGCGGACGCCCCAAGGTTCTAAGGTCAATCAGCTCAGCACCACAAACACGACCATAGCTATCAAGCCGCGGCTGTGCCCCCATTAAGGCGAGGGCTTGAGCAATCGCAATGCCCTCTGATTTCAAATTATCCGTGCCCCACAATACCAACGCGATCGAGGTAGGTAGTTCGCTGCTGTCCTGTGAATGCCGCGCCAGCAGTTGCCGCGCTTGCCGATCGCCCTCTTTAACGGCGTATTGACTGGGCAAACGGAAAGGATCAAAGCCATGAAGGTTGCGTCCAGTTGGCAGCATATCCGGTGACCGTAGCAGGTCACCTCCGCCGACCGGCGGAATGAATCGCCCGTCTAATGCTCTGAGAAGGGCTGGAATTTCACTGTCTTGCTCCAGCGCCGACTTCGCTGATATCAGCAATTCAAGATAAGCCTGACGTTCCGATTCAGGATGCGCAGATAACTCAGGGGAATTTATGAGCTCTGAAATCTGCACATCATCGAGGACCCGCTCTAAAAGTTTTTCGCTGGGCTGAAATTTACCCTGCGCCGTCGAGATCGACTGCAACAGACAAAGCCGATCTTCTCTGGGCATAATTTCGCCAACGACGTGTAACCCGTAGGGAATTAGCGACTCCTCAATTTCGTTGAGTTGGTTTCGCAAATCCTCAATAGCGGCTTCGACATCGTCGCCCCAATTCACAAGACTCAAGTCACAGGCCTCTGCCTGCTCTCGAATAAGCCGTACAAGCTCACCGAGTGATTCAGCATCTTGGTCTTGATCACGACGACGCCAACGATCGATGGAGTCCCCTAGAGTTTTGAGTTCCTGATAGAGATCAGCATTCGCCACCGGAGGTGTTAAGTAACTGATCAAAGTCGCGGCTGATCGACGTTTGGCAATGAGACCTTCTGACGGGTTATTGGAAGCGTAGAGATAGAAGTTTGGCAGAGAACCTATCAAACGATCCGGCCAGCAATTAGCCGACAGGCCCACCTGCTTCCCGGGCATAAACTCCAGCGCGCCATGAGTACCGAAGTGCAAAACAGCATCGGCTTGCCAAGTCTCTCGTAAATATCGGTAAAAGGCCGCGAACGCATGCGTTGGCGCATGGCCACCCTCAAAAAGGAGTCGCATAGGATCGCCTTCGTAACCCATGGGCGGCTGTACAGTCACCAATACATTGCCAAATTCAGCACCCAATACAAATAGTGATCGACCGTCTGTCAATTGCTTACCGGGTGCTGCCCCCCACTGCGACTCGATTTCGTCTAACCAGGGTTCGTTACGCACATGATCGTCGACACTAATCGTTGCGCAAACATTGGCATCGGTGCCTCGCTGGGCTGCGTTACCCATGAGTATTGTGTCTCGCAAAGCATCTACAGACTCGGGAAGCACGACATGATAGCCATCTTCCTTTAGCGCTTTTAATGTGTTGTAAAGTGACTCAAAAACCGCCAAGTGTGCGGCAGTACCAGTCCCCCCTGAATTAGGTGGAAAGTTAAATAGCACCACAGCAACTTTGCGTTCCTGCTGCTTTTTTCGCCGCAAGTTGACTAAACAGCTAACACGATCTGCCAACATGTTGATGCGCTCACCGTGAGCTTGCATCGCATTGGGTCTGTCCGTTGCCTTATCGCTACGACCCCCAAACACCAAGGGTCCCGTCGCGCCATCAAGCTCCGGTATCGAAACCATCATGGTCGCCTCAATGGGCATAAGACCTAAAGCCGAGTCCGCCCATGTTTCAAGGCTCTGGAACTCAAGCGCCTGTACTGCGAGATAGGGCACATCTAGAGACTTCAGTAGCTCCTGCGCCGCATCTGTATCGTTATAGGCGGGCCCACCCACTAACGAGAAACCGGTGAGCGACACTACCGCATCAACTATGGGCGTATCGCCTTCCATAAAAAAGCGATGCACTGCCGGACGCGCATCCAAGCCTGCAGCAAACGCTGGAATGACTCGTAAGCCACGTACTTCGAGTGCTTTAATCACGGCGTCATAGTGACCACTGTTTCCCGCCAATGCATAGGAACGCATGAGCAGTAGTCCGACAGTCCCTTTGCAGCCCCTGCTGGCTTGAACCTTCTTAGGCAGTGCTCCCACTTCAGCGCTGATGCCCGTTTTTATTTTGGGGTGATAGACACCTACTTCAGGATAGTCGATAGGCGCGTCAGGCTCGGGCAGTTTTCGCAATACTTCTCTGGGCCCTGCAGCATAGCGCCGCACAACCAGCTGAATCATTCGCGACAAATTCTCTTCGGATCCTGCCAACCAATACTGCAGAATCAGGAAGTAAATTCGCAAGTCTTGAGCCGTACCCGGTATGAATCGCAAAATCCTTGGTAGCCGGCGTAACACCGACAACTGCTGTGCACCTACGTTTTTGGGCTTGCCGCCCGTCGTACTTTTTCCGCGCAGGCGCTTTAATAATGACATCGCTCCGCCCTGCTCACCGTCCATGGAGAATCGCCCCATGCGAGTGAGCTTCATAACTTCACCTGCTGACATACAGCAGATCATGGCATCGCAATG
>JAQWYY010000039.1 GCA_029253705.1 Luminiphilus sp.
TTCGCCTGCTTCAGCGCATCGACGGAATCGAGGTCCCCAAGTTCGAGCTTGGGCATCCCGCAACATTTCTCTTTGGGGACAACATCAATATGCATGTTGTTGTGTTGAAAAACCCTAACAAAATCCTCACCTACTTCGGGACTGTTGTAGTTTCCATAGCAGGTGGCATAGAGGGCCACCTTACCTGTGGTCTCCCCGATGGGCGTTGCTGCTACGGTTTTTATTAGCGGGGCTACGCGTTTTCGCAGTGTCTTCGAATGCATCCGAGGCAGGGGAGCTTCATGATGGATGTCGAGAGTCTTTTCGACAATCTTTCTAAATCCTGCGTTTTGATTGAGTGCGTTGACCGTGACGTCGACCAGCGGAATCGACATCATGCCCAGCATCGTATCGGTGCTCGTAAGCGATTTATCGCGCAATTTACCGCCTTCCTCACGAAACTTGATCGCTTTGGCTCGAAGCATGAGGTGAGGGAAGTCGATATTGAACTCGTGGGGTGGTACGTAAGGGCATTTGGTAAGAAAACAGAGGTCGCAGAGGTAGCACTGGTCAACCACTTTGGTGTAATCGTCGCGGTCCACACCGTCAACCTCAAACGTCTCCGACTCATCAATGAGATCGAACAGGGTCGGGAATGAGTCGCATAAACTGACGCAACGCCTGCATCCATGGCAGACATCGAAGACTCTCTCAAGCTCATCGTTGAGTGTCTCTTTCACCCAAAAATCGTCATTTTTCCAGTCAATAGGGTGCCGTGTCGGCGCTTCTAGGCTTCCTTCTCGCATGGCGGGTATCCGTATTTTGGCTGTAAATGAGCTGGAAAAAACAGGGGGAGCGCTGTGCGCTCCCCGCCGTCGAGGGTAACCCCGATGTTAGTCGTCCATTGTATCCAAGGTCTTTTGAAACTTGTTAGCGTGACTGCGCTCGGCTTTGGCCAGAGTTTCGAACCAATCAGCGATTTCGTCGAACCCTTCTTCTCGTGCTGAGCTTGCCATCCCGGGGTACATGTCAGTGTACTCGTGAGTTTCTCCGGCGATTGACGCTTCCAAGTTCTTGCGGGTGTCACCCATAGGGAGGCCCGTAGCTGGGTCACCGACGGCTTCTAAGTATTCCAAATGACCGTGGGCATGGCCTGTCTCGCCTTCCGCGGTTGATCGAAAAACAGCGGCGACATCGTTGTAACCCTCGACATCAGCCTTGGCGGCGAAGTAAAGGTAACGTCGGTTTGCTTGAGATTCGCCTGCGAAGGCGTCCTTCAGATTTTTCTCGGTTTTTGTACCTTTGAGTTCCATGCTTACTCTCCTGAAATCAAAATGCAGTGACGTCTGAGTCCCTGCGTCACTTACAGGGGCTGTCCAATATACCGAAGCTGAGCGATTTTGGCTTACATGGATTTTTTAAAAAATATGATCGAAAATTACGATCATAAACATCAGCTTGAACATTAGGTGAACTCAATGGCGAGACAACCCACGCTAAAACAGTTGAAATACCTTTGCGCGGTCGCAGAGCATCAGCATTTTGGTCGCGCGGCGGAGGCATCTTATGTCAGCCAAAGCACGCTCAGTGCTGGCATTCAGGAACTGGAAGAGACGCTGTCTGCATCGCTTATTGAGCGCAATAACCGAAAGGTGCTTTTGACAAGTCTCGGGCTTGATGTGGTAACCCGTGCACAAAGCATGCTGGTCGATGTTGAAGAGTTAATTTCCTTGTGTGCCGCTGCAGGCGAACCGTTCTCAGGGAAAATGCGTTTGGGTGTGATTCCCACGATTGCGCCGTTTATCTTGCCGCAGCTGTTAAGTAGCCTGCGCGCGGAGCACCCCAATTTTAAACTCTATATTCGTGAAGACTTGAGCCATCAGCTAGTGGGAGCCCTGCACGCAGGGGAGCTAGACGTGCTCCTGCTGGCGCTTCCATTTCCTGCCGAATCGGTAGAGGTGATGTCCCTGATGGCAGATGACTTCCTGCTGGCAAGTCCCTGTCATCATCCACTGGCTAATAGCGCTACATTAGTTACCGCCGACCTGGAGGGTGAGGATTTACTGTTACTTGAGGATGGCCATTGTTTACGGGATCACGCTTTGGAGGCCTGTAAGCTCAGGGATTCGCAGATTTCTGTGCCGTATCAGGCCACTAGCCTTGCCACCATTGTTCAGATGGTGGCTAACGGTATTGGCGTGACGTTGTTGCCGGCGATGTCGGTTGCCAGCGGCATTACCGCAGGCACAGATATCGAGGTAACTCCATTTCAGAAGGCGGGCATTGCTCGGGAGATCGGCTTAATGTGGCGGCGTAAAACACCCAGAGCTGCCGAGTTTCGTATGCTGGGTGATCGAGTTAGAGCCTGTACTCGACAGGCAGTCGGTGCCACCGACTGAAAATTCCACACCAACAGGTGGGCTTTGCCGCCGTGGTTCCTAGCCCTAGGGGTGGGTGCCTACTGAGGGTCGTTAGACTTCAATAAGCCTGCAAGGGTATGAAAAATCCGGGCAGCGTCGTTGTCCCTGGGCTCACCAAAGATTGCGTCAACAACTCGACCAGAGGCGTCGGTGACAATGAACGCCGACTCTTCAGTGAGATCCCAGCCCACCTCACCTGTGCCGGCTTCATCGAGCACAAGAGTCGCTAGACTGAAGGCGCGTTGTTTGGCGACTACGGTGGCGCGAACGAAGGGTTTTGCAAACACCGCTGCAGCCTCCAAATTGACGATGGCAGTAATACGATAGCTCGCGAACTCTAGCTCGGTTCGCATGCGCTCTGTCAGCGGGTCATAGAGACCGCCGCCCCGACGCGTCCCCGGCACATACTGAATAACCTGAATCTGGCCTAAATTCCTAGGGCCAGACCAGGGCGCGATACGGTACCCGTCCTTCTCGATGACAACCTGACCGCCTTGGGTGATTGATATGGGAGGAAGAATTTTTCCTATCTCAACCACCGTGCTGGCAAAAGCACTGTTCCAGCCCACGGTGAGAAGTAGTGCAGACAAAAATCTGGGGAGGGTGTTAGCAGCGCGTATCAACATCCTCTCCGCCGTCATTTTCTTCGTTTTCCCGGGCGCCCCGGAAGCCCTGTGTGCTGTGTCGCAAAGGGGCGTGACTTTTCTTTAACAACGCGGTGGCGCTTGGGCGGATCTCTTGAGGGAACCAAGTGCAACTTGCCATTACCAATCAGATCCCTGCGGCCCATGCGCTTGAGCTCGTCTCTTAGAAGGGGCCAGTTTTCTGGATCATGGTAACGAAGGAAGGCTTTATGGAGCCTGCGTTGTTTTAACTTATCGACGACGGGCATCGCGGCGTTTGTGCGCCGGATTCGCTTAAGAGGGTTATGGCGACTGTGGTACATGGCCGTGGCCGTTGCCATGGGTGATGGATAAAACGTTTGAACCTGATCTGCTCTGAATTTGTTTTGCTTGAGCCACAACGCCAAGTTCATCATATCCTCATCTCTTGTGCCTGGGTGAGCAGCAATAAAGTAAGGGATTAGGTACTGTTTTTTACCGGCTTGTTTGGAGTAGGTATCAAACAGGGTCTTAAATCGCTCGTAAGTGCCTATGCCAGGCTTCATCATGTGGCTCAGTGGGCCATCTTCAGTGTGCTCAGGGGCGATTTTTAAGTAGCCGCCCACGTGATGGGTGACCAACTCTTTTACGTACTCCGGCGTCTCAACCGCAATATCGTAGCGTAGGCCAGAGGCGATGAGCACCTTTTTGATGCCGGGAATCGCGCGGGCGCGTCGATACAGAGAAATGAGAGGTGTTTGATCGGTGTTGAGGTTTTTACAAATGCCGGGGAAAACGCAGGACAGTTTTCTGCATTTCGCCTCAATCTCTTTACTTTTACACGCCAAGCGCCACATGTTGGCAGTGGGCCCGCCAAGGTCCGAAATAACCCCCGTGAAAGCGGGGCTAGTATCTCTGATGCGCTCCACCTCACGGATAATTGAATCCTCTGAGCGATTTTGAATGATGCGACCTTCATGTTCGGTGATTGAACAAAATGTACAGCCACCAAAGCAACCGCGCATGATGTTCACTGAGTGCTGAATCATTTCAAAGGCGGGCACTTTGGCGTCACCATATTTGGGATGGGCACGACGAGCGTAAGGCAGTTCAAAGACCCAATCTAGCTCTTCAGTTTCTAGCGGAATAGGTGGGGGGTTGATCCATACGTCTCGATCTCCATGAGCCTGTATCAAGGAAAGAGCATTGTAGGGATTTGTTTCTTTGTGCAGCACTCTGGAGGCGTGGGCGTAAAGCACGGGGTCGTCACGAACCTGCTCGTAGGAGGGTATACGGATCACACTAAGAGCAGGGTCTTTAGCAGGCATGAGGCGCACAGGTTGCACCGATTCGTCAGACATCTCATCGGTATCACACTGACTGGGTGCCATGCCCTCATAGGGATTTGGGTGCGTATTTACCGGCCCTGGATTATCGACATCTGTGGAGCGTATTTCTTTGAACCCCGGTTCGACTCCCCGGGTCATGAAGGCTGTGCCGCGGATGCTGCGTAACGCTGATATAGGGTCTCCAGCCGCTAGCCGATGTGTCAGCTCTACGATGGCTCGTTCGGCATTGCCAAACAGCAAGATATCCGCTCTGGAGTCAAGCAATACTGATCGGCGGACCTTTTCACTCCAGTAGTCGTAGTGGGCGATACGGCGCAGGCTTGCCTCAATGCCGCCTATGACGATTGGCACGTCGTTGAAAGCCTCACGCACCCTTTGACTGTAAACGGTTACCGCTCTGTCAGGACGCATGCCTGCTTGGTCGCCTGGCGTGTAAGCATCGTCATTACGGCGTTTTCGATCGGCCGTGTAATGATTGATCATTGAGTCCATGTTGCCCGCCGCGATGCCCATGAACAAGTTCGGTTTGCCCAGTGCTTTAAAGGGATGTGCGCTGTGCCAATTGGGTTGTGAAATGATGCCAACGCGATAACCCTGACCCTCGAGTACACGCCCTATGACGGCCATACCAAAGCTAGGGTGGTCAACGTAGGCGTCTCCCGTTACCACGATGACATCACAGCTGTCCCATCCCAGCAGATCCATTTCTTCTCGGGAGGTCGGCAAAAAGGGCGCAGGCCCCAAGCACTCGGCCCAAAACTTACGATACTCAAAGATTGGGGTAACCGCAGAGTCCTGCATGCTGCTCACGAGACTCCCTTTTACTAATTGACCCGATGTCATGAATTCTCCAAGCCTGATGCGGCACTTCGTACAGATTCAGGCATATCTAATTTTCCGCCACAGTGTTTGCAAAAGTCAGCGTCAGGGGTGTGCTCACCAGCAGAACAAATAGGACAGTTCCAATTGACGTACAGGATACGGCGTTTATTGAGGCGCTCCCACAGTTTGGCGGTAATAATGGCCGTTGGCACGGCCAAAATAGAGTAGCCCACCAGCATCCCGAAGGCTGCGAGACTTTTACCTAGCCCTGTTTGAGGGGTGAGATCGCCGTAACCCACCGTGGTGATGGTAACAACCGCCCAGTAAACGCTCACTGGAATGCTCGTGAAACCGTGCTCAGGTCCTTCAATGACATAAATCAGGCAGGCAAAAACGACGACCACAATCATGACGAGCACAAAGAAGACGAGAATGGTTCGGGCCGTATTGCGCAAAACCTTAATGATTTCCGTGAGCTCTGCAAACAATTCAAAGAGGCTCAAAACCCGAAATATTCGCATGACACGGATGAGTCGAATGATGAGCAGCGGTGCGGCTTCGGGAATGAGGAAAGCAATGTAAGTTGGCAGTAGTGCTAGCAGGTCCACAATCCCCCAAAAACTTGTGACGTAAGCTAGCCGGTTACCAGTAGTCCAAATCCTCGTGAAATACTCGACGGTGAACAGCAAGGTAAAGGCGATTTCTAAACGCATAAAAGTAAGACCGTGCTGCTCATGCAGTGGTGCGACGGAATCCATCATCACTACCACCACGCTCACAATGATCATACCCAAAAGGCCAAGATCAAACGCCTTACCGGCAGGCGTGGTTGTACCAAAAATGATACTTTCTAGTTGTTGCTGGCGCGCGCTTTGCTGTCTAGTGGTCAAGGTTTTGACTCCGATAATTGAACAAGAGGGGTCAGGTAAGGAAGAATATTAGCAAGCAGTAACGGCTGAGCACCCGCAGTAGGGTGAATGCCGTCGGCCTGCATGAGTTCTGAGTTAAGGGCGATGTTTGCCAAAATGAATGGCGCAACGCTGGCGTTGGCTTGCTCAGCGACGATGGCAAAGCTCTCGCGGAATAGTGTTGTGTATCGGCTGCCAAAATTGGGGGGAATTTCCATGCTGAGCATCAGTACAAAAGCGCCGCTTGCTTGAGAACTTAGCGTGAGTGCCGTGAGATTATCCCGCAGTTTTTTGATCGGAAATCCTCGCAGCCCGTCATTGCCCCCCAGCTCTATGACGACGATGTCCGGAGTATGACGTTGCAGTAGGTCGGGTAATCGCTGAAGACCACCTCCTGTAGTGTCTCCCGAGATGCTCGCGTTGATCACTGTCCAATCTGTTTGGTTTGCCTTCATATGCCGCTGCAGTAGCGCTACCCAGCCCTGTTCTAGGTCCATCCCGTAGGCCGCACTAATGCTGTCACCCAGCACCAACAGCTGCTTGGGGGCACCGTAAGCCGCCGGGGCAGAACAGAGCTGTGCTGCAATAATAACGACGGCGAATCCACGCCCAAGTCTAGGACGTAAGTTGTGCCAGAGGTATGTAAGCATGATCAAAACCATTAATCTCCAGAAGTCGGTGCCAATAGCGGATGGTGAGTTGGAAATCCTGCGGGGCATTAGCTTCGAAATCAAGCAGGGCGACACGGCCGCTATTGTAGGCGTATCCGGCTCTGGAAAGTCGACGCTGCTCGGATTGCTCGCGGGCTTAGATGTCGCATCCGGGGGGGATGTCGTTATTGACGAGCAATCTCTCGCAGCGCTCGATGAGGATCAGCGTGCCGCCCTGCGGGCTGAAAAAGTGGGATTTGTCTTTCAAAGCTTTCAGCTGCTCCCTGCGTTGACGGCTCTAGAAAACGTTATGTTGCCCCTGGAGTTATCGGGCAACACCTCGGCGCTGACCCGCGCTAGTGGCTATTTGGAACGTGTTGGCCTGAACCATCGCCTCAATCATTATCCCAGCATGCTGTCTGGAGGGGAGCAGCAGCGGGTTGCGATCGCGAGAGCGTTTGCTGCCAGACCACAAATATTGTTTGCAGATGAGCCCACCGGTAATTTGGATAAGGCGACCGGGGATACCGTGATTGAATTATTGTTTGACCTGAACCGCTCGGAAGGCACGACACTGGTGCTCGTGACTCATGATGAGCGTCTTGCTAGGCGCTGTAATCAGCAATTTGTCATGGAAAATGGGCACTTAGAGGCAGTCGATTGAGCTCGGGAAGTCGGGGCATGAATCCTGCGCTTCTCTTGTTGAGGGACTGGCGTGGGGGAGAGCTGGGGGTGCTACTTGCAGCACTTCTGTTAGCGGTGTCTGTGGTAGTAGGCATCAGTGCGTTTGTGAACAGCCTCCAGGCGGCGTTGGTTAGCGAGAGCCTGCGCTTTCTCGCCGCGGATCGCGTGATAAGCAGCGGTCAGTCTATTTCCGATGATTGGACGGCTCGGGCGGAGCTGGAAGGGTTGGTGGTGGCTAAGACCGTAGGATTCCCCTCTATGGCGGTCACTGAAAGTGATAATTTATATCTCGCTTCTATCATGGCAGTCAGTTCAGGTTATCCCCTGCGAGGGGAACTACTGTCCAGTGCCACTCCCTATGGGGAGGTGCGAGCCGATGCTGGTATACCCAAACCCGGGGAGGCCTATTTGGCGCCTCGACTATTTGCGCTTTTGGAAGTGCAGCCAGGGGACCGAGTTTGGGTTGGAGACAAAGCTCTGGTCATTTCCGGTGCTGTTCGTGGGCAGCCTGATACGGCCAGCGCGGCCTTTGGTTATGGTCCAAGATTGTTGATGAATCTGGCTGACATTCCTGCCACCGGGGTCATCCAGCCGGGTAGCCGCGTGACTTGGCGGTTGTTACTAGCCGGTGAGCCAAGCGCATTAGACGCCTTTACCCAATGGGTAACCCCGAGGTTGAACCAAGGACAACGTTTGCTTGGGGTCGAGGACAGTCAGCCCAGCATTAGTCGAACATTAGACAGGGCCCAAGGATTTCTATTGCTCGCGGGCAGTCTAGGCGTGGTGTTAGCTGCCGCGGCAATAGCCTTGGCAGCTCGGAGATTTTCAGAGCGGCACACGGATCATGTGGCGATTATGAAAAGCCTTGGGGCTAGTCGCAGACGAATCGCCAGGCTCTACGGCGGCAGTTTGCTGATATTAGGTGTCATAGCGACGGTGTTGGGCTGTGCGCTGGGTTGGGCTCTCCAAGCACTGTTCTTCCAGCTTTTTGCTGAACAACTGCGCGTTCAGCCAGGCGCTGTGGGTTTTGAGCCTTATTTAATTGGTGGAGCTACAGCATTGGTTTGCCTCGGGTTTTTTGCTTGGCCACCACTGGAGCGGCTTGCTCAGATACCCCCGCTGCGAGTTTTACGCCGGGATGTCGACGCTAGTGGTGCCCAACGCTGGATGGATTATGCGTTGGGCGCGATCTCGATTTTTGGCTTGATGTGGTGGTACTCGGGGGACCTTAGAGTCACCGGCAGCGTGGTGGCGGGTTTGTCCATAACCGTTGGGGCAGGCTATTGTGCCGCTCAGATTCTTTTGCGAGGCGGTCGGGCGCTGGGTAGTGCGGCGGGTAGCGTATGGCGCCTCGCTTTAGCAAACTTGCAGCGTCGAGGCACTGCCAACGCCTTGCAAATGGTGATTTTTGCGATTGCGATTATGTTGATGCTGGTACTCGTCATCGTTAGGGGCGCACTCATTGACCAATGGCAGGCCCAGTTGCCCCCGGGTAGCCCTAATCATTTCATGCTGAATATCACGGCCGACGAGCGCGGGGCGTTGTCCCGTTTTCTCGCAGAGCGCGGTATCAAGTCACAGCCCCAATTCCCGATGACTCGAGGCCGGGTTATGGCCGTTAACGGTGAGAAGTTGGCAGCGACAGACAACGCCCAGTCGCAGCGACGCCAGCGAGAGGCTAATTTCACTTACGCCGACACCTTGCCCGAGGCCAATGAAATTATCGCTGGCGAATGGTGGGATGCCGATACCGATGAGGCACAGGTGTCGCTGGAGAGGGAGTTTGCGCAGCGTGTGGGAGCCACGATTGGGGATGTTCTAGAGCTGCGTATTGCATCGGAGGGCTTCCAAGCCCGGGTTTCTAGTTTGCGAGAATCTGATTGGCAGAGCATGAAGCCCAACTTTTTCGTCATTTTTCCAAAGAAAACACTGGAGCGGTTCCCGAATACATTTCTCACCAGTTTCTATCTGCCTGCGGAGCAGAAAGCGCTGTTAAATGAACTGATAACTGCTTTCCCTACGGTAACCATCATCGAGCTTGATATTGTCATTTCGGAGATTCGCACCATCATAGAGCGAGTGGGCCAGGCTATTGAGTTGGTACTGGCGGTGATTTTGCTGGCGGGTGGCATGGTATTAATCGCGGGTGTTCAGGCCAGTGTCGACATTCGCCTGCGCGAAAGTGCACTGCTAAGAGCGTTGGGAGCTAAAAAAAGTCTGTTGCTAGGTGCACTGCTTATAGAGTTTGCCACCCTGGGTGCATTTGCAGGTTTACTGGCGGTACTGGGCGCTGAAATGGCGGCTTGGGCACTGCAAACTCAAGCCCTGGACCTCACGTATCAGGCGAGTCCATGGCTATGGCCCTGGAGTATTTTCGCTGGTGTGGTTCTCATTGGGGGGTTGGGGGTTTTGAGTTGCCGCAAAGCGGTGGCAGTGCCACCGCTTGTTGTTTTGCGCGAGCTATAGCCGGGTTTATCCTAGAAGATGGGCGACGGCATCTCGCTCATCTGAAAGTTCCTGGGCTGTTGCGTCCATTTTTGATCGACTGAATTCACCGACATCGACGCCCTGCACGATGGACCAGTCGCCATCGGTGCAGCTGCAGGGGAACGAGTAAATGAGTCCTTCGGGTATGCCATAGGATCCGTCTGAATATACGCCCATGGAGACCCAGTCATCGCCGTCAGTGCCAAGAGCCCAGCTACACATGTGGTCGATGGCGGCATTGGCGGCTGAGGCCGCAGAGGATGCGCCCCGCGCTTCAATAATGGCAGCGCCTCGTTGTTGTACCGTAGGTATAAAGCTGTCTTCGTACCAGGCCTGATCAATGAGGTCGATCGCTTTCTGATCCTTAACCTTGGCGTTGAATAGGTCGGGATATTGTGTTGCGGAGTGATTTCCCCAGATCGTCATGCAGGTGATGTCATTAACGGTGGTTCCGGTTTTTTGTGCAATCTGAGTCGCAGCTCGATTGTGATCGAGGCGAGTCATGGCGGTGAAGTTACGTGGATCAAGATCGGGTGCATTACGCTGTGTAATTAGGGCATTCGTATTCGCGGGGTTGCCGACTACGAGTACTTTTGCAGTCCGCGAGGCGTGGTCATTGAGCGCTTTGCCCTGTACTGAAAAAATGGCGGCGTTGGCTTCCAGCAGGTCTTTTCGCTCCATGCCCGGCCCGCGGGGTCTAGCGCCTACAAGCAAGGCGTAATCGGTATCTTTGAAGCCCACGTTGGGATCGTCAGTGCACACAACTCCAGCTAACAAAGGAAAGGCGCAGTCGTCCAGCTCCATGCGCACGCCCTCTAGCGCGGTCATGGCTGGGGTGATATCGAGTAACTGCAAAATTACGGGTTGGTCGTCGCCCAGCATGGCGCC
>JAQWYY010000048.1 GCA_029253705.1 Luminiphilus sp.
TCGACAACCTTGCCGTTCACACATTCTGTTCCCAGTACAGTGCCACCGCCAAGAATCGCCTCGATCGTGGGGTTAGCGGCTTGAGCTGCAGTGATTTGAAGCATGGTCAGCAGGCTGAAGACCAGCGAAGCACCGAGGATTACTAGAATCTTAGGCAAAGTAATATCCCCCAAGATGCTCACTGATTCGTGTCATTGAATCCGCTCTCAGCAGATTGATGCTCCTGGAGCCGAAATCAGCACCCAGCTCAACCACCTTACCGTTAACGCACCCTTTGCCAATTACTGTGCCACCGCCCATGAGGAGAAGCACCAGCGGGAAAATACGCGACACCCCGCCCGGCGAGAAGCCCAATGCCCAACAAGAACAATTCCCTAGTGAGGCAAGGCGCATGCCTATTTCTTCGATCACGAGTTGGCGGATGGTAGATAAACTGAGCGCCAGTATGGCAAGTATTACCTGCCCAATCCTGTGGACTATTAAAAGCACAGTGGCGCTCCGAATGGCTTCGCTGTTGGCTGCCTCAGAAGGAAGCCCTATTGCAGAGAATTTTGAACAATTAATCAGATTGAGACGAGCTTCACACCGCCTGTTGTCACCTATTGCACGGTTTGTCGCCTAATGTACGTTAGTTGTGTAAAAACATTTGTTGAGCATCATCGGCACTCTCCGCACCGCAGGCGTGGTGTTGGGAATGGCGTGTTTACCGTGACGATCAGATAGGTTCTCTTCGGATACCTTGTTTCCTGCCATAGGCATTGCCAAAACCCGCGGGTGTGGAACCCTAAGCCTAACCATCAGGCCTATACCCCCAGCAATAGCACACGTAATTTGCCATGACCTACAGTGTGGCCAGAGCGACCTTAAGCTATAGTGTTTTTTTTAAGAAAAGAGCGTCTGTGACGCCCTGTGATGCTGAGTTGGAGCGGGTGATGGGAATCGAACCCACGTCTAAAGCTTGGGAAGCTCTCGTTCTACCATTGAACTACACCCGCAAAAAAAGATCACTCTGATGCAGCCAGATCGCGCCTACCGCGTATCAGCGCTATGTTATTGCTGGGACGCGGGTTAACCAGCTGAACAGATGCGGCGAGCGCAAGACTCGCCGTTATCAGAACCGTCTACTCTACCCGGCTAATGACCGCTCGATTCGACTCCATGGCACCACCGTTCATAATCGTACTGCTAACCACCACTGAGCCGCCATTCACGTCGGAGAGGTTGTAGTTCATTGAGGCCACATAGTTGTGGTGCTCGGCATGAAGCCCTGAGCCCGCTGCCAATTGCAGGTCGACTGAACCCGCTTCAGTCGAAGCAGTAAATTCAGGCTCAGTGCCCAATGAGCAATAGTGCTTCACTTTTAGTTCACCGTCTTGCTCTGAATACGTCGTCAGCATTTCAACGCCGTCTTCAACCAAGGTCTCAACCATGGTGTTGCCATCAGAGATCAAGCGGAACGTCGATCGTGTCTCAACAACTTCACCCGTAGAGCGCGTCAACATGCCCTCCCAGGACCCCTCCATTTGCTTCATTTGTGCAAACGCCGATTGATCATCGGCAGATGCCAATGCGGTCATTGAAGCCAAACCAACAATCAGTAATCGAATCATTATTTTCATTATTGTTTTCCTTTTTCGGCACGGGTTTCTTTATTCGAGCCCCGAGCCTACCCAAGTCACCAAGCAATCACAAACAGCAACCATCGGCAGCCTGATTATCTGCTATTCAGGTCTGTATTTCATATTGAACAGTGCCTAGTGAGAGGCAGCGCTGTCACTGATACAAGCGGTTTACAGGCTTGTTCTAACCTCAGTTAGCCGCTCCGATAATAATCTCGTCACACCCCGCCACCCATCCCCGCATTCAAGACGGCGCTAACAATGGCATGCTGATCGCTTTTATCGATTTAATTTATTTAAAAAAGTTAGTTTTACGATCATGAAATTTTGATCATCATTCGCGCCCTCGAAATCTGTAAAGAAAAGGTAGTCCTTAAATGAACCGATCAGTACCTAGCACCTTATTCCAGACCCGCGTGCGGGATGAATCCATTGGCGGAGACAACCCCTTTCGCTGGGAAGCGGTGTCCTCAGACGCTATTTTCAAAGGACGGACAGTTGCTCTGTTTTCGCTACCCGGCGCTTTCACACCGACCTGCTCGACCAGTCACTTGCCCCGTTATGAGGAACTTTGTGAGGAGTTTTATACAGCCGGAGTCGACGAGGTTGTTTGCCTATCGGTAAACGATGCTTTTGTTATGTACAAATGGGGGCGTGAGCAGGGCGCAGAAAAAGTGCGGCTGCTACCCGACGGCAACGGTGAGTTCACTCGAAAGATGGGCATGCTGGTCGACAAATCTAACCTTGGCTTTGGTATGCGCTCATGGCGCTACTCAATGTTGGTTCGCGATGGCGTCAT
>JAQWYY010000054.1 GCA_029253705.1 Luminiphilus sp.
GATATTCAGGAGCTTAATGCCGTAAGGGAAGTCTTTGGCAGTCATGAAGACGGCCCTTGGATTGGTTCTACAAAGTCACTCAGCGGGCATTCATTAGGCGCTGCTGGGGTTCAGGAAGCCGTCTACTCGCTGCTAATGATGCGCGAGGACTTCATCGCCGCATCGGCGAATATCAACCAACTCGACGACGGCGCTGCGGGCCTAAAAATTGCCAGAGAGCGAATCGATCAGGCAGGGCTGAATCGAGTCATGTCGAACAGCTTCGGCTTCGGTGGCACCAATGCCACGCTAATTTTTCAGCGCTATAACGACGCCTAGCCCAGAAAATTAGTTTTCGCAATTCGACGTTGACGAGCCTACGTTAAAGAGTCGCCGCGGGAGAGAGAAACTCCGACACCAAAATAACGTCTAGGGCATCACCTTCTGACAGGGTGGTGCCAGCAGGAATCACTGCCAAAGCACTTGCCCGTCCAGCGCTACTCAGCACACCACTACTTTGATCCCCGGCTAGGTTGGCTACAGGTGTAGATTGACTGTCGAGCACAACACGAAGGTACTCCTCACGTGTTCCCGGGCGAGGCCTGCTGAAAGCCGCTACAGCTTTGAGTCGGCGCAGTTCAGGCACCTTCGCCCCCTGAGCGGCAAGTAACCAGGGTTTTACCAGCAACCCGAAGGTCACCCAGCTAGAAACCGGGTTACCCGGCAACCCAAATATGGGACATCCAGCCACTGCCCCAAAAGCAAAAGGCTTGCCCGGCTTTAGGGCTAACTTCCAGAGATTTAATGTACCTCGCTGCTCAATCTGCGCTCGGACATGATCCTCCTCCCCCACTGACACGCCACCAGACGTAATAATGCAGTCGGCAGACTCAGCCGCAGCCTCAAGGGTCTCACCGGTGAGCACCGGATCATCAGGTACATTGGGGTAGTGCAACGGCTCCATTCCAAGCATTCGAATCTGACTGCATAGTTGAGTGCCATTACTATTAAATATTTGCCAGGGCTCAGGCTCGCTACCCGGTTCAACAAGCTCATCACCCGTGGTTATCACTGCAACGCGCAGGGGCCTGTAAATCGGCAACTGGTGGCGCCCCACCGAAGCCGCCAATCCCAAGTCCTGTGGCATCAGTAGCTGACCAGCGCTTAAGACGGTGTCGCCAGCGCCAATGTCACTGCCCCGACGACGTATATTCGCACCCTTAGCAGGCTGCTCGACCACTGTCACCAACCCCGCTTGTTCCCGCGTATTTTCTTGTATAACTACCGTATCAGCCCCGGTGGGCAGTACCCCGCCGGTAAAAATACGAGCTGCAGTGCCAGGCTCTAAGGCATCCGCAGCACTGCCCGCTGGAATTCGTTGGATAACGGGAATAGGGCCCGGGACGTCGGTGTAACGAACAGCATAACCATCCATGGCGCTGTTATCGAAGGGCGGCACGTCACGAGTTGCAACAACATCCTCCGACAGAATGCGACCCAGACAGTCCTGCAATGTTAGACGCTCTGTCGCTGGGGCCGCAGGGGTTTGGGCTAAAATCTGAGCCCTAGCTTCCGTCAGTGGCGTCAGTACCACTGACTAGGCACCCGCTTGAGTTTGCAGCACGCCGACAAAATTACAGGGTCTATGAGCACCATCCAGCTGCTCTTTCAGCACGCCCTCCCACGCTGTTCTACAGGCGCCAGTAGAACCGGGCATACAAAAAATAACCGTGTTGTTCGCGAAGCCTCCAAGGGCACGGGATTGGATCGTCGATGACCCGATTTCAGCGTGGGACAATTGGCGAAATAACTCACCAAAGCCCTCGATGTTTTTGTCGAACAGCGGCGCCATGGCTTCGGGCGTCGAATCGCGTCCCGAAAACCCCGTTCCCCCGGTGATGAGCA
Organism: Luminiphilus sp.; assembly: GCA_029253705.1. Taxonomy (GTDB): domain Bacteria; phylum Pseudomonadota; class Gammaproteobacteria; order Pseudomonadales; family Halieaceae; genus Luminiphilus. Next base: position 1,885 of record JAQWYY010000054.1, read on the forward strand.
CAACATCAACGTCTGCCCTAGCGATCCAGGCTGATGTCACAGCTCTAATTTGGTAAATGTCATCTTTTACGATGCTGCGATCGCCCAACGTATGACCACTGGCAATGGCTGCAGCCGCCAAAAAATCACCTGAGGTGTCGTTTTCTTGGGTTCGAGTGTCACTCACCGTCAATACACAAACCCCCAACGCCTTAACGCTATAACCCGTCACTCTGCTGCCTCCTGACAATACAACTCGATGTACCGACGTACGGCCCGCTCTACAAAATCGCGCCAGGGCCGTTGTTGAATACCAAATTGATGGCGAATAGCTGTGCACTCGAGAGAACGGTTAACCATAGGCATGGTCGTGTCCTCACGCAATTGCTCACGGGCATTGGCAAATCGACCAAATTGAGATGCGCAGGCCACCGCCGCTTCAGCAAAGGAAAAGTATCCGGTATCCCCTTCGCTGCCATAGTGAAACAGGCCCCTACCGGGCGCGCCCACGCCGATCTGATCAATGACCCCAGCGGCAACGCGGGCAACTTCAGCACTATGCACGGGACAGTCCCGGCGATTATCTGACGCTGTCAAACTTTCACCATCGCGCAGCCGGTCCAAAATTCGGTTCATAGCACTGGGGCCTCGCCCCGAAAACACCCAGCCTAACCGCAGCACAAAAATCGACTCCACCAAGTCTCTAAGCTGAGTTTCAGCCTCTACAAGAATAGCGCCCAGCTCATCTTGGGCATCAGCCTTGTCACTTTCACGATACGGTCTTTTCAGCTCCCCAGAAAACACCCTAGAGCTCGACAGCAGCAAGTAGTGACACCCCTGGCGGGCTGCGGTACTGCCCAACCATTGGCTGCGTTCAATGTCAGCAGGTTCAAGGGCATCAACCCGATCGATAAGGCTCACTAGCCGCGCATCAAGAATGAGGTCGGGATCTGCAGTTTTTAGCAATTTTTTAGCAGGACGCTGCCGCGTCCAACGAGTGGCCTCTAAAGGCACCTGTATCAGCTCGTGCCGCTGCAAGGGCGGAATAAAAGCCCGAAGTGAGTGCCCAATAGGGGTATCCGATCCTAAAAGAAGAATACGCACGTCGACGTAATCCTGTTAAGGCGCGGGACTTAAAAGGGAATGTCGTCATCCACTGGGTCGAAAGAGCCCCCAGCGGGAGCAGCCTGAGTAGCGGGCGCAGACTGAAAGCCACCGCCACCTTGATTGCCATAGCTATCGCCACTTTGGTTATTGTAGCCATCACCACCACCGCCTGCACCGCGGCTGTCGAGCATCTGCATTTCGTTGCCAACAATTTCAGTCGTGTAACGATCTTGCCCAGTCTGCTTGTCCTGCCATTTACGAGTTCGTAAAGTGCCTTCGACGTATACTTTGGACCCCTTACGCAGGTACTCAGCCGCAACCTCAGCCAAGCGGTTAAAAAACACCACGCGATGCCACTCGGTGCGCTCCTGCTGCTGGCCGGTGTTCTTGTCCTTCCAGGTCTCGGAAGTGGCAATGCTCAGATTAGTAATTGCAGCACCCGCCTGAGACATACGATTCTCAGGGTCCGACCCAAGGTTGCCAACTAAAATCACTTTATTAATGCCGCGGGAAGCCATAGCTCTCTCCAATGCTGCCGGCTGTTTTATTACAGCCGTGTCTCTCATTTCCCTCACTATACCAACGGGCTGATACCGAGGAGAGGGGCTGACCACTATTCATGAGAAACCGCGGCAATAACCTGGGTAAATGGTCTTCGCCAAAGCGCTATTAACCACGCTAACGCCAAGAGACCTACTAAAATCGACACTGCCTGACTGCCCCCAGCCGATAGAATTAAGCCGGCAATGGCACCACCCACAAAAATACCCAGAAACTGGCAAGTCGCGAAAATTCCCAACGCAGTGCCACGCAGGCGCCCGGGGGCCACTCGAGTCACCGTTGCTGGCAAGATAGCCTCTAACGCGTTGATTCCCAGAAACATAAAACAAAGCCCAACACCTACGGTTGTTAGATTGGGCGCCAGCAGAGCCACAAGAATGCCGCCAACCAAAGATACAATAGCAAGGCTTAGCGCCGATCTAGGGTCTTCTCCACCACGGCCCATGCGCATAATAAAAAGTGCAGGGGGAATCGATAGCACAACGGTCAGTAAATAGATCTTCCAATGCTCGCTAGCTGCAAAGTCGAAGGTATTAACTAAGGTGGCAGGAATAATCAGGAAAGTCGCCATCATCAGGCCGTGCAGTAAAAACACGCTGGCATAGAGGACCGGTAACCTACCCCCGAAAACATGGTCGGCAGCCCAATCACCATCGGCAATAGCCGCCGCTTTGGGAGCATTTTTCGGCAGGACTGTCAAAACAATCACCAATCCCACCGCACCCAAAGCAGCAGTTACGAGGAATACGCCCTGCAACCCCAGACTTGAAGCGATTACCGGCCCTAAGACAATTGCCATGACAAATGACAGGCCCACGCTAGCGCCAATCACAGCCATAGCTTTAGTGCGTTGAGATTCACGGGTGGAATCAGCAGCCAGTGCTGTCAGAGCCGCAGCGATGGCCCCCGCCCCCTGCAGAAACCGGCCAGCGATAATGCCGTGAATGGTCTCCGCAGCTGCGGCCACCAAACTTCCCGCGATAAACAAACACAGTCCGGCCACCACGATGGGCAAACGTCCAATACGGTCAGAAAGCCAGCCTAATGGCAACTGCAGGCACGCCTGCGTCAG
>JAQWYY010000056.1 GCA_029253705.1 Luminiphilus sp.
ATTGGACGGAAGACCGGGCAAAAATTAACTACTAATAACGCCGTTTGGCAGCGCTATTTTGATCATGGCGTTGAGCCTCCGTTGGATAAAATCGATTTTATTGCGCGAGCCGTTACCCCTACATACCGCAGTCGCCGCTTCGATACGCGGTTCTTTATGGTCTTTGATGACTTCATACAAACAGATCCCGACGACATGATTAAAGCGTCGGGGGAGCTACTCGATCTCCATTGGTTAACTCTGTCTGAAACGCAAAAGCTTGATTTGCCAACGATCACTCGTTGGATTATTGACATGGTCGATCAGCGCCTGAAATTAAGCCGTGACGCCCAGCTGAAGGCACCGGCTACGTACGTTCGTTTTATAAACGGCAAGCCACGCATCACAACGCTGTAAAACGAGCTTAAACGTCATTTCCAGTGGATATGCAGCAAGGCTGTATGTGCGATGACGCTAATAGCGGAGCGAAATTTGCTGAGGAGAACACCGATAAAGACAGTAGGTAAAAAATGATGGTGGCCCCGGCGATGGCATTTCCGCTCGTAAGCTTTTAGCATTGGCGCCCCAGCGAAAAACTGACAACGTAGTTCAGCCGGCTTGGCGTGCCGCAAATTGTGGTAAAAACCGTGGCCGGTTACCTCACTTTTATCATTTCGGAGTAACGTTTTGACCTCAACTGATATTTTATTCCAGCCCTTTGAAACACCTAATCTCACGTTAAAGAATCGTGTGGTGATGGCACCTATGACACGCAATATGTGTCCCGATAATGTGCCGGGAGAGCGCGTTGTTGATTACTACCGCAAGCGCGCAGAAGGTGGGGTTGGCTTGATCATTACCGAAGGCACTCATCCCGAGGTCAATGCCGCTGAGGGTTACCTTAATGTCCCATTTTTTCATGGCGCAGCACTCGACGGCTGGGCTCAGGTAGTCAAGGCTGTACATCAAGCGGGAGGAAAAATTGCACCCCAGCTGTGGCATTGTGGTGGGATGCGAGGGTCGGGGGATCTGAAAATTGCTGACGGTGAGTCACTGGGGCATACGCCTTCAGGTATGAATGTACCCGGCAAGAAAAATCGGCACGCGATGACAGACGCAGAGGTTCAGGATGCTATCGATGCCTTTGTTCAAGGCGTGACAGCTGCCAAGGCAATTGGTTTTGATGCGGTAGAGTTACACGGAGCACACGGTTATTTGCTCGATCAATTTTTCTGGGATGGCACAAATATTAGAGAGGATCAGTGGGGTGGAAATATGGCCCATCGCGGTCAATTTGTGGCGGAGATCGTACGCGCGAGTCGAAGAGCGGTGGGCGCTGATTTTCCCATTATTCTCCGCTATTCGCAGTGGAAGCAGCAGGACTTCACGGCCCGGCTGGCAGAAAGCCCTGCTGAGCTTGAAGCGTTTCTTACACCATTGGTCGATGCTGGAGTTGACCTTTTTCACTGTTCACAACGACGGTTCTGGGAGTCTGAATTTGAAGGTAGCGACCTGAATCTAGCGGGTTGGACGAAAAAGCTGACGGGTGTTCCCACCATAACGGTGGGTAGTATTAGTTTGGATAAAGATTTTATTCCTGAGCCCGGTGAAGGATTTTTCAGCGGTGGCGATATTGCGAGTATTGATAAGCTGCTGGAGTCACTAGAGCGGGGTGAATTTGATCTTGCGGCGGTGGGTAGAGCATTAATTGCCAACCCTGATTGGGCAAATAAAGTTCAGCAAGGGGGTGTTAGCAGTCTAGCCCCCTACGAGAAAGAAATGCTGATGGAGTTAGTGTGATTTCTGGTTGGATTCTTTAGCGCAGCAATCGCTGCATCAGGGAATGCAACAAGGTTAGCGGTTTTTTCAGCCAGTAGGATAGCCTGGCAGGTAAAAGTGGCAGAGCCGGAGGGTGCTAAGTCAGCGCCCGGCTTTTGCATCGCGGCGGCCACGTTTCGTCAGTGGCACGCCGTTTTCGTCGACGGTACTTTTGGGTTTTTCGCCCTTTGCGGTTTTAGAGGCGCGACTTTGAATGATCAAGCTTAGGGTTTCTTGATCCCGTAATTTCGTCGCGTTCTTCTCGAGGGTATCTAGTTCCTCAAAGCTGTATGCGTCTTTCTTCAGCTTTTCTAGTCTGTTCATAGTGTGCTCGTTTGGGGAGTGGTGCTGCCGTGTAAAAACAGACTAGCCTAGAGTCAGTTTTCTATTAACGTCGGGTCGGCGTCTATCGTAACATGTCGCTAGCCCAAATTTTTTGGGAGTGTTTTCCCGCGTTCGTAACCCACGGGGAGTATGACCCGGCGCACGCTATGGGTTCAAATACTAACAATCGATGCCGAGATAGACTGATGAGGCAGTGGGTTGGGCCATGAAGTAGTGTTACTAGCGTGCTCCAAATAAAGGCGCGCGCTTACAACTAGAAAAATTATAGCTGTCATTGAACATGCGTCATTGAAGTCAGATTTAACGACGCTGCGGCAAGCCCCACCTTTTGATTGAAGAAGGAGCGTTGCTAAATGGCTGGCGCATGGAAATATTGGAGGTTGGGAACAACATGATGGACCGCGAAAAAATTAATGCCCTGGGTGATGAACTTTATGAAGCCCTAAGGAGTGGCCAAGCGCTTTCCCCACTGACCAACCGTGAGCCCGATATTCAAATTGACGACGCTTATCAGATTAGTCTGCGTGTTTTGGATCGCAGGGTGGAAAATGATGGTGAGAAAATCGTTGGTAAAAAAATTGGTGTGACCAGTAAGCCGGTCCAAGAAATGCTGGGTGTATTTCAGCCAGATTTTGGCTTTTTGATGGATACCATGGAGTACCGCAACGGATCAGAAATCCCTATTGCGGGTCATCTCATCGCCCCTATGGCAGAAGGGGAAATTGCATTTCGTTTAAAGAAGGACCTTGTTGGTCCGGGTGTTACCGAGGCCGACGTTTTGGATGCCACGGAAACGATTATTCCTTGTTTTGAAATCGTGGACTCGCGCATAGCCGATTGGAAAATAAAAATTCAAGACACCGTGGCAGATAATGCCTCCTGCGGTGTTTATGTCCTCAGTGAAAGTGAAGTAGATCCCAGAGACGTCGATTTGCCTAATTTGCATATGAAGATTTATAAAAACGGTGAATTTCAATCGGAAGGTTTGGGTAGTGCGGTACAGGGCAACCCGTTAACCGCTGTGGCTTGGCTGGCCAATACGCTGGGGGAGCGTGGAATACCGTTTAAAGCTGGAGAGGTCATTTTGTCGGGCTCTTTAGCGCCCCTAATTCCGGTGGTAGCCGGTGATCAAATGACACTTGAAGTTGAGGGCGTCGGCGGTTGCAGCTGCCGATTTGTTTGACGCTGTGGCGATAACAAGCTCGACGTGGCCGGCAAGGTCGGTTTCATCGATGACAAGGATTGAGGCATGAGTAACAAGATAAAAGCAGCCATTATTGGTCCCGGTAATATTGGCACCGATCTGCTGATGAAGGCACAGCGCAGCGAGGTGATTGAGCCGGTTTGGATGGTTGGAGTGGATGCTGACTCTCCCGGCTTGGCACGAGCAGCAGAGTTGGGTTTGAAGACAACGGCTGAGGGCGTCGAGGGCATGCTGCCCACTATGATCACCGATGGCATACAAATTTGCTTCGATGCGACCTCTGCCTATGTGCATGCTGAGAACAGTCGTAAGGTCAATGAGCAAGGGGCGGTTATGATCGACCTGACCCCAGCGGCTATCGGCCCGTTTTGTGTTCCCCCCGTTAATTTAGCCGATGCCGTTTCCAAAAAAGCCATGAATGTCAATATGGTGACTTGCGGCGGTCAGGCAACGATTCCCTTGGTGGCGGCGGTTAGCCGTGTTCAAGAAGTTGTTTATGGTGAAATTGTTGCGACGGTAAGTTCTAAGTCCGCAGGGCCGGGAACGCGCAAGAACATTGATGAATTTACCCGCACCACGGCCAAGGGCATTGAAGTCTGTGGTGGTGCCCACTCAGGTAAGGCGATCATTGTCATCAACCCTGCTGAGCCCCCACTTATCATGCGTGACACGGTGCATTGCCTGACACAGGAAGCCCCCAATGAAGAGGCCATCATTGAATCCGTGCACGATATGATTAAAGAGGTGCAAAAATATGTGCCGGGGTACACCCTCAAAAATGGGCCAGTATTCGATGGTAAGCGGGTGTCTATTTATATGGAGGTTGAGGGTTTGGGTGACTTCTTACCGAAGTACGCAGGTAACCTCGACATTATGACCGCGGCTGGTTTACGTACGGCGGAAATGTACGCCGAGGAGATGCTAGCCGGCAGATTTCTTCCCGCCGCTGGGTAGGGCAGGGGCCATTCGATCAAAGGTTGCTGGTCAAGGCCGGCGCTAAGACACAAGAGAGCGGTTTATGGACTTACACGGCAAGAAAATCACTGTCCACGACATGTGCCTGCGCGATGGCATGCACCCCAAGCGCCATCAAATTACCGTCGATGAAATGGTAACTATCTCCAAGGCCATGGATGATGCCGGTGTGCCAATGATTGAGGTGACTCATGGCGATGGCCTTGGTGGCTCATCAGTGAACTACGGGTTCCCGGCGGCTAGCGATCAGGAATACCTCACCGCGGTCTGCAAAGAAATGAAAAACGCCAAAATTTCGGCGCTATTGCTTCCCGGTATCGGCACGGTTGAGCACTTGAAAATGGCGGTCGACTGCGGTATTTCGACCATAAGGGTCGCCACGCATTGTACGGAAGCCGATGTCTCTGAGCAGCACCTCAGCATGGCGAAGAGCATCGACAGCTTGGATACCGTGGGCTTTCTCATGATGGCCCACATGATTGAAGCTGAGGAATTAGTCGTGCAGCTGAAGATGATGGAAGACTTCGGTGCTAACTGTGTTTACATCACAGACTCTGCCGGCTACATGCTTCCCGATGACGTGACTTCGCGCATCGCCCTCGCTCGGGCTGAACTTAAACCCGAGACGGAGTTAGGTTTTCACGGCCACCACAATATGGCGATGGGCGTTGCCAACTCAATTGCTGCTGTCGCAGCGGGTGCGAATCGCATCGACGGATCCCTCGCGGGGCTGGGAGCAGGTGCAGGCAACACGCCTTTGGAGGTTTTTGTTGCCGTTTGCGATCGCATGGGCATTGAGACTGGCATCGACACTTTTAAGGCAATGGATATTGCCGAGGATTTGATCATACCCATGATGGATCACATGGTTCGCGTTGACCGCGATGCACTCACTCTGGGCTACGCGGGCGTGTACTCGTCCTTTTTGCTGTTCGCCAAGCGCAGTGCTGAAAAATACAACCTATCTACTCGTGACATCTTAGTAGAGCTGGGTCGACGTCGTACTGTGGGTGGCCAGGAAGATATGATTGAAGACCTCGCCTTGGATATGGCAAAAGCACAAGGCACGCTGTAGATCCGAGTTAGGGCAAGAAGCAGTTTCTAATATGTATCTACTAAGCAAGTAATAGTAGGTTGGTCAGGGCTGGAGCTTATCAACCAACCCCGCACTCTTGAAATTTCAAGTCAGGCAACGGCCATAGTCGCCTGCTTGAGCTCCCATAAGGCATTAAAAAATTCTTCGCGCCCTGCTTTCAGGCGTTTGCGGGCCTGTTGCATATCGGCACGCAAGCTCTCCCGTCTTGCTCGTAAATCTTGCATTAGATCGTCCTGGGTGCCTCCCATACGTTCCCGTGCAGCGGCCATGCTGTCGGCTCCTGCTTGCCGTATCTGATGAGTGAGTCTCTTCTTTTCTAGCTTGAATTGATCCCATGCCTTGGCGGCGGCAAGCCATTCCTCTCCCAATGTGGCCAGTTTCTCTTCCCACTGTTGCCAAATTACGGATGGAGATTTCGCTTTTGTATCTCGAACCTTGCGGCGGGCGATTATTTGCGCCTCTTGCCAACGGCTGGCCCGTTTGAGTCCCTGCACTAGCCCCAGGGCTCTCAGCGCTAGAATTGCGTAGCGGGTGGGGTCCAGTACCCAGCCACTCCAGCCAAATCCGTTGCGGAAATCTCTCGGGTAGTCGTGATGATCAGCATGGTGGTTCCCCTCTCCCAAAGGGCCCAACCAAAGGTAGTTGTTCTGGGCAGAGCTGATAAGACCTTTTTTGAACCCCCACATGTGTGTCACGCTGTTTACTGTCCAGGTGTTGTGCTGAGCAAGTACGAAACCTGCGCTACTTGCCATTAGCATGCACAGGCCCCCCAGCCAGCCGGCCAGTCCGAAGCCAAGCCCAATCGGTAATACAAAGTTGGCCACTATTAGTAACAGGACATAGTGTTTGTCCTGCCAAACAATGGCTGGGTGCGCTTTAGCTTTAAGCGCGGCGTCAAACTCGCGGGAATAAGGGTGGTCGAACAAATAGGTGAGCATGTGCGACCACAAAAAATTCCGCCAGCTGGTGCTAAACCACGTGGCAGAGTAGGGATCGAGGTGATGTTGACCGGTCTTATCGACTGCGTGATGAATGACATGCTGTGCCGACCATCGACGCACGCTACCCTGCACTGCAAAGATCTGCATTCCCAAAAAGACGATGTGTGTTGGTAGTCGAACGTCCTTCGCCGCGCCGTGGGCAATTAGTCGGTGGGAATAAACGGTTGTTGATAGCGCGCCGATAAAGGCGTGTATAAGCGTCCAACTTAACATCACTTGCCAAAGGCCTGCTGGGGCATACATGTAAGCAAGGGGCGTTAGCAATAATACGAGAATATGGCTGACAACCAGAAAAGAAGCGACACCCCAATCGACCCTGAAACCGGCGTCAAAAATATCTGAAAAACGGTGGTAAATCGGTTTGGCGGGGGTAGTGATAGGGCTGAGCTGACTCGCTGACATGCTTGTGAATTCCATTTCAAGGTGGCTGGTTAAAGGGCAGACGTAGAGGTAATACGGTGCCAGTGGATTAAGAGTTTTTGGCTGTGAGCGCCAACAGATTTAACTGGATGCATAGGTTTGTAGACTTGTTCCGACATCGTCAGGCTAGAACCCTACCCACGGGGGCTTTGCACTCGCTGAGACAGTGGCCAAACAGAACTAAAAGCGGCCTCAATTACGCGTGAGACGCAGTCCCGAGTGTAGCCGAGTCAGCGGCAGGGTGAAAAGTGCCAAGCTATTAAAAATGCATGGGTTTTGCATTTTCTACATTGCCTCTATTGCCCAAGGGTGACAGCTTTTCGTCCGCTCCCACAGCTTGTTACCCGCTATGTCGTCCCACCCTCTTGCCAAGCAGCTAACTCCTCGCTTGATATCCAAGCTCTCGAGTTATGCGGCAAGTGAGGCAAATCAGTTAGATGCGGCTTTATAGGCGATGAATGGTCATCCTCGGGCTATACAAGGAATCCCTCCATCGTTAGGGTAATTTGCTAACGGCGCAATTAAAGGAAGGGGTCTTCGAGTGAATTTAAGGTCGGTAATATTTTTTACTACGGCAATGATTTTCGTTGCATGTAGCGTCGAGCCTTCCCCAGAGGCCAATGTAAAAATAGCGTCCGAGGAACCAACGGCCGTTTCGGCACGGGACCCGAGTGCAGCGCTACCCGATGGTGCCTATTTAATTGAGGGCGTTACTGTTACTGAGGATGGTGAAGTAAGCCACTACACCCGGGATCAGATAAAGATATATTCGAAAGGGCGTTTTATGTATGCCTTTCAAAATACACAGACCGACAGTATTGATGTTGGTGCCGGTAATGCCACTTGGAGCAACGGAGTCATGGTTGAGGTGCCCAGAGTAAATCATGATGGCCCAGTGTCCGGTTATAGCTTCGATGTTGCTATTGAGCAGACTGCAACAGGTTTTGAACAAACGATTAAGGGTATGCCTTACGAAGGTGGTCGATTACTCGACATGGTTGAGGTGTGGAATACGGCATCAACGGCGCGCTCGCCTTTCGACGGACTTTGGGCGCTTGAAGCCCGGGAATTTACTGACCCCAAGGTAACCGGTTTTACGGAAACTAAAATGATTGGAGGCGGTCACTTTATCTGGTTGCAAAATGTGGTTTACGAGGGACAGAAAGGTCAGGACTTTGGTTTTGGTTCTTTCAGCGTGGATGCAGAGGGTAATGCAGTGGAAACCGCTCTGGTAAGTTCTTTGGAAAACTATGCAGGCACAGTTAATGCAGTGACGATGAGGCTGATAGATGAAAATCATTTTAGCCAGTCATTTATTTACAACGATGAAGTGATTACCCAGTCCTACGTCCGGATGTAAGGCCTACCTCAAAGCCTTGTCTCGAGGTATTGGTGCGCTACAGTCCAACGAATTTTTTTATTTGTTGCTTTCCGGTAGGTAGTTAGCAGAGCCTGTACGGACAGCACCCAACTACACGCCGCCTGCAATGCGACTTAAAAAATAAAATGGTGCTTGTGAGCCAAGCATCTTTGTTTCAGTTTTATTTTATGCCACTGAGTCTAAAGGCTTTAGTAACGCTCATACCTAGCTATAATTGCCCAGCAAGAGAAACCACAAAAGGACTTTTAAAGTGGCTGATGTAGGCGAAACGCCGACGACCTTTCCCATCCTAGGTAGCGATGCCGGCCGCAGCTGTGGTGGATGCACTGCATGTTGCGAGGGAGGTCTTTGGGATAAAAGTATGAAGCTGTCGGCGGGCCATGCCTGTCAGCATATTTCTGCCAATGGTTGCGGTATTTATGAGTCAAGGCCCGAGAAGCCATGCAGAACCTTTCGGTGCGCATGGCTTACTGAGGTGGATCAATTTCCCGATGAGATGCGGCCGGACTTATCAGGCGTAATTCCTGTTCATGACCGAGATTGGTATCACTGGAAGGTATTACGGCTATATCCTCGGGTTGCTTCGGTACCACCTGAGGTTCTTGCTTGGTTCGTTGCCTATGCAAAGCCAAAGCAAGAGCCCGTTATTTTCTACGAGCACCACTGGGAGGGAGATGAATATAAAGGGATGTCAGAAAAAGCACTGGGTCCCCCAAGGTTTGCTGAGGATGTAAAACTTAAGCCCACTGAGTCCGACGTCTTTCGTTCACTCAATAACGATTAGTCAGGTTGCGCGGCATCTTTGTTGCCCAGAATCAGCCAAAGTTGCCCAATAATAATAAATAGCGATCCGCTGGATAAAAGAAAAGGGTCTATGTAAAGCAATTCGTTAAATGCAAACTCACCTTTTGATATTTTCGTCCACCCCATAAAATTCTGATTAACGGCAACGACTGCACCTAGAAACCCAATGACGGACGCAAAGTATTGCAGTATCCAGTGGCGGGCTATGGGCAGAATCATGATTAACCCGAGCAGCAATATAACGGTTCGCTGTATTCTGCAGTAGGGGCAGATATATACCGTGCCGGCAAACTCCATTCCCCAGGCACCAAGCCCTATAAGTATGGCAATTAGGCCTAGGGTCTTCTGTTGGCGGTGCCAGAAATTCAGATTTAATGGATTGATGCGTCTATCCTCCTAAAGTCGCTGTGGCTTGTATTTACTTAAGACGAGTTTAAGGATGGTTGCTCACTTTGCAATTATTCTTAATGCTCTTTTTCTTGAAAAAAATCGCCGCAATGTCATGGAGTGACGTTGATCCTTAGGTGCTCCTGTACCGGCAAGAGTGAATCGAGATTTTATTGATTGAAGGGGCTTCTAATGGGTATTTTTGGGTTCTTTTAGTGCCAAGAAGGTGCGTGTTAGGTCTTTTTAACGAATTGTGACTTCAGCTTCATTGCGCCTACGCCGGTAATCTTGCAGTCAATGTTGTGGTCACCCTCTACGAGTCGGATGTTTTTCACTTTAGTTCCTACCTTTACTACCAACGATGAGCCTTTGACTTTCAAATCTTTAATTACCGTTACGGTGTCGCCGTCTTGCAGGGAATTGCCGTTGGCATCAAATATCGCCGGGCTGGCTTGAGCGTCAGTGGTGTCAGCATCCGGGCGCCATTCAAAGCCACATTCGGGGCATACCAAGCTGTCTCCGTCAGGGTAGGTGTAGGTTCCATGGCATTGCGGACAGGCAGGTAATTCATTCATGGCACTGTGCTCAGAGTTTTTTGCGGGTCTGCGAGTAGTCTGCTGGGAGGGAAAGGGGGCGTCGCAGAACAGTAAAGGAAGAGGGACTTTGGCATGTGGTTGCCGTTACTGCTCGCTGCGCTCTTAGCACAGTCTTTACTGTATACCTTGGTGACTGCTTCAGTTTATGCCTTTGCTTGTAGTGGACACTAAGCTACGGGTTTTTGCTCTTACTGTGTTTTTTTGAGATCGGCAAGCTGTCCGCCGATCTCAACGTTACCTGCCAGCCCTCTCCTAAAAATGGCGAGGCCATCGGGAAGGGGCTTTTAACTGCGCAGCAGTTATGGCGAGGCTTGAACATTAGGCCGCAGCTTGATTTCCTTCCTCGGTCTGATCTTCGGTTTCCGCGTTTGCGTCAGCCAACTGTGCCTCGAGGTCCTTAACCTTCTGCTCTAGCTGCGTATTTTCTGCACGGGTCTGGGCCACAGATTTTTGCAGTTTGTCTGCGGCGGTTGTTTTCTCTGCCAGTTTCTTCTTAGTGGCATCTAAGTTCTTGCGTAGCCGCTGGGGATCATATTTTTTGAGTTCTGCCAGTTCAGCGCGTTCTGCAGCAAGATCTTTTTGTAGTGCTTTCACCCGACCTTTTGCCCCAGCGATCTCTTCTTTCATGTTCTCTGAGCGGTTGTGCAGCTCTCGGTTACGTTGCTCCAGTGCCTGGGCGTCTTTGGACTTTCCCGACAGCTCTGTAATGGTCGTCAACTGGGTGGCAATGGTCTTCTCGAGCTCACTAATTCTGGTTTCCAGCGCTGATTTACTGTCAGCTAGCTTGGCGATGGCAGCGTCTTTTTCGTCGAGCTTTGGTTGGTACTCGCCACGAAGCTGGGTTTCCATTTCCATAAGTTTTTCTAGGTTGTTCAGCGTCAGTTTATCGTTCATTAATGTTCCTACTAATTTTGGTGGTGGCCATGGGTTTTCGTTCTGAGTCTGGCTCCCTCTAAGGGCTTTTACGGTTATGCCGTTCGTCAGAATCCTTTGGTTTTACTTACGGCTGTACCCAATTCGGTACCCAGTCTTAACGATGACTGTTGATGGGTTATGTATCGAATCAACTCGTGTTGGGTTCCGGAGGACTTTGACCTGTGCCTGTTCAATTTTGAGCAGTAGGCGCACAGTGCGTGGGTCGCAGAAAGTAAAAGATTCGAAAAGCCGGCGCGAAGGATAACAGATTCACACAACTTCCACGAACCTGCTGATGAATTGAAGAGGTGAACTAGTGCCAACTGTTACAGGAGCCAGAATTGCGGGTCTTAAGCTTTAGATCGCGACTTTGCTCGAGAGTTAAGTGGGGCGGGAAGAAAACGTTATGCATATGATTTTCATAGGCACGGCAAAGCTTTGCGCTGTCCAAAGAGGCCGTGTCGAATCGGCTCGGGTTACTCCCTTTGGCCACTGTAGCTGGCAGCTTTGAGTTTGTAAGCCGCCGGTTGAACAAAAACTCCCTCTGTATTTGAGGCCAGGGCAACTAAATGAGTCTTTTGGCCTAATAGCTATGAGCGGGCATAAAAAAAGGCGCTCAAAAGAGCGCCTTTCTCCTTTTACCCAGGCTTACTGTCCGAAGTTGTACTTCACAGTTAAACCATAGGTCGCTGGCTGATTAGGATAGCCACTGAAGCTTCCCGCTTGTGCTACCGATGGAAAGGCCGACAGCAGGTACTCGTCATCATTGAGGTTGCGACCCCAAAGATTGAACTCCAACCCGTTGTCCCAGCTCATACCGGCACTCGCATTAAACGTGTTGACTTCCCGCGCGGCAATGGCCATGGGAATGTTGTCAGCAACCTGTACTTCTTCTTCGTAGACATGCTCTAGGCGTACATACGAGTAAGCGCCAAGCAGCTCGAAGTTGTAGGTAATGTTCGTGTTGGTAGACAGCTCTGGAATGCCTGAAGGTTTTTGACCCGACAAGTCCATTGGTCCATTAGGACCTACTGCGCCTTGGAATGAATCGTAGAGTGGATCCAGCCAAGTGGCAGCAAAGCCAATGCGTAAACCGTCGACAGGCAGCCAGGTGACGTCAACTTCTACGCCATCGGTCGACTGCTTACCGGCGTTGGCCAAATTAAAGCCGGTGCCAGAGAAGACGTTAGACTGGAAGCCGTCGATTTCCTGCATGAAAATGGCCAAGTTCAGTGACACGGTGTCCCACTGACCTTTCAGACCCAGTTCGTAGACCAGTGATTCCTCGGGGTCGGCACGACGTGTACCCACCGCGAAGTTTGCCGCGCCGGGCCCAAAGCCAACGTTTGGCAGAGCAGGGTCGCCGTTGGCAAGCAAGGCAGCTACGTCAGCGGGAACAGGGCCGGTATCCTGAGACAGGTTCCACGAAGACGCTTTGAATCCTGTGCTCACCCCGCCATAGACATTCATGTCAGGGGTCAGGTCATAAGATAGTCGCAGCGTATAAGTGGTGTCGCTGTCGTCACTCTTGCCGTCTTCCACGGAGTTTGGGAACCCCACGACGGGTGGCAAAAATTGTGCTGCTTTTAGCGCGCCCAAGCCAAACGCGTCCAGTGGGAGGGCGCCAAATAAGTTGT
Organism: Luminiphilus sp.; assembly: GCA_029253705.1. Lineage (GTDB taxonomy): Bacteria > Pseudomonadota > Gammaproteobacteria > Pseudomonadales > Halieaceae > Luminiphilus. Next base: position 12,559 of record JAQWYY010000056.1, read on the forward strand.
CGCTGACTACCTCAGCACTGGCCTCTTTTTCTGACTGGGTGTAGTTCACGCCGGCGGTAAGTGTCAAAGCGTCGGTCAGGTCGTAATCGATCTGCGCGAACAACGAAAGGGTTTCATCATCCAGCGTGTATTTTTCTGACTGATTACCCGTACCCGTTGCGTAGAACGTGCCTGCAGGGAATCCTAATGCAGCCTCGACGCCGCCAATGGCGCCGCCTGTAAGAAAATCTACGTATGAACGGAAATCTGCACCGAGACCAAAGGTCTCGTCTTGCTCGACTTCTTCATTGAAGTAGAAGGCTCCAGCCATCCATTGCAGTGGGCCACTGCCTGAAGAGGTCAAACGCAGCTCCTGGGTGAAGGTGTCGATCTTGGTGCCTCTGAAATCTGCCGCTCCAGGCAGAATCAGTCGG